>JBLIOK010000031.1:0-12902 GCA_047639735.1 Candidatus Krumholzibacteriia bacterium
TCGCGGCCGAATCAAATGGATAGCTGTCTTGCAATTGATTGCCAATCCACACCTCTGCCACATTGAAGCCAGGAGTAGCACTGGGGTTGTCTTCAGTCGCGCTCCATTGCATCAAAAACGTTTCCCCGGCTAGAACGAATAGATTTTCCGGAGGATCAACGACCAAGACTTCGGGCGAGCGTGTGTCAATACTCGCAGGCGCGCTGACCGCCGACCCGGTGCCGGCCAGTACTGGGGCCTCTAAAAATAGGCACGCAAAAAAGAGGGCAACAAGAGGCCCGCTAAACACGTTGTTGAGGGAGCCACGCTGGGGCTGTATCATCAGTGATGAGTCCGTTCAGAAAAGCGCCGTCATTATTGACCAGATTCCCAATGATTATAACATAGCGAGAAACAGAATATTGCCCAAACCCAGAATTGAGTCCTCTTCGTAAACCAGACGCCATCTGAGCCTCCAGGTAAAAGTTGGGTGCTCGTGGCTAAAGAATAGAATTCAGCCCCTGCGCCCGCCTGAAGGAAAGGTTGAGAGATGGTTGATATAAGCTGAAGAGAGGTTTAGGCGTCCAAAACAGATCTTATTGCTTATGTTTGAGGCGGTTCGCAAACTTCTCGACTTCGTAGCCCGCGGTCTCTGCTGCACCCAATATCAATGCACGAGCGTCCAGAAAGCCCGTCGGAGCGCCGGTCGAATCCGCGCCGACCACCAGAGTCCGCAAGATCTCTTCCAAATTGTCTTTTTTTAAGTAGGTTTTGCCCTCGTGTGCATTCACGCCGAGTGCCTGCTGGGTGGCAGCGTTGCTCAGCATCTCAGCGAACCAGCCAATTTTCCCGGTGGACATGGCAACGAAGTGCCTCTGGCTTCGCCAAACGACTTCGGCCACGGCAACAATTTGGTGGGCCCGATCCCAATCTTGCGTCCAATGGTGAACGATGGCTGACAGTTCGTCGGTAAAGATGGGCAAGTCATCGCCGGTGTCGGCTAACGGCGCGATCTGATCCAGCACCTTTTGAACGTAGAGGGCAGGGAGCAGGTCGCCGGTTTCGATATCCCGATACAGGGCTGCCAAGTCGAGGCGCGATTGCGGGCCGAGTAACTTGGTGTCAAAATTATTGGCGATGGCCGCGGTCGCGCGCAGCGCCGTAACAATATTACTGGGCAGTTCGGCAACCTCGAGTTCATCAATGCGCACTTCTTGCAACGCTTGTAGAAATTCCGGCTGCACCCACGCGCGCAGTTCGGCAAGGTCCGGCGCCATTTCCAAGCGCCGTTTTACGCGGGCAAGAGAAGGCGTGCCTTCTCCGCGCAATGCATTGGAAATGTCCGACCACGGACCGTCGCTTTCGGTGACTCGTTGGAATTCCAACAGCACACGATATTGATAGCCACCAAGTTCGGTAGCGAATCCTTCGTGCGCTAAGACCGCGCCACGTTGCAGGTATTCCATTTGGCGGATGGGGTCACGGTACACGTACCAAACTCCCGGACTCGCGTCGATGCCCAAGGCCTCGCCGAGCGAACGATGAACCAGATGAGGGTTGTCACCAGAGCCGGTATTGATGGCTGTTGACCTGCGGACATTACCGTTGGTAGTTGAATCATTGTTGTTGTAAAGCACCAACGAATATTGGTCGCCCGACTGGTTGGCATAGGCAAAAACATTTTCATCCACACCGTCAAATTCCGTCTCAAAATCAAAGAGCGCAAAATGATCGGCGCCGCTGAACAAATGGCGGTCACGCATGAGGGGGAATATCTCGCGCTCGTGTCGGGCGACCAGGTCGCCGTCGACCTTTTCGTCCCAATAAGCTTTGCGATACTCCATGCCGTACTTTTCGCTAAACCCTTCAATTTGACCGTGTCCAAGCATGGGTAAGCCCGGCAAAGTGACCAGGAGCAGGGCGCAGCCAAAATACTTGTCTTCTTTTCCAAACTGTTGTACGGCAGTACGTTCGTCCGGATTGTTCATAAAGTTGACGAACCGCTGCAGGATGGCTGGACTAAATTCTAGAACGTTTTTGATCGTCTGGCGGTATTCGGCATTTTCTTCCATTTTGAGCATGTTCATAAACGCGCTGTTGTAGACACGGTGCATGCCCAAGGTGCGCACGAAATAGCCTTCCATGAGCCAGAAAGCTTCGGCTAAAAGCAAAGTGTTGGGCACTTCTTGAGCCACGCGGTCGACGACTTCGCGCCAAAATTCTAAGGGAAAGACGGCGTCAAATTCTGGTTTGTTCATGCCGTGTTCAGCCCGCGAAGGGATGGCGCCGGCGTCGCCGGGTTTGGGATACCATAAGCGCTGGAAATGTTTTTTGGCCAAGGTCATGGCGGCATCAAAACGGATGATCGGGAAACGTCGAGCGACGTCCAAGATAACTTCGATGACCGCTGCACGAACTTCTGGCAGCAGGAAATTCAGCTGTGCGGTGTCGTTCCATGGCATGCTTGTGCCGTCGTTGCCGTGGTAGATATACCGCACTGTACCTTGGTCCACGCGTTGGAAAACCACAGCCGCATCGGAATGGTCGCGGTAGCCATCTTCAATGCGTACTGAGACAGCGGGGTCGTCGCACAAATCGGGACCGTCATAACGGTAGGCCGGGTAGGGAGCTTGTTCGAGTTGCACAAAATAGTCGGGATGTTCGCGCACCCAGCGGCTGTCGATGCCCATGTGGTTGGGCACCATATCACTTGCCAAACGAATGCCGCGTTGGCCGGCGCGTTCGCTCAAGTTTTGCCAAGCATCTTCGCCGCCCAAGTCGTCAGCGATGCGATAGTCATCTAGGGCGTAGGCGCTGGCGGCAGCTTCTTCGTTGCCCATTTGTTGTTTGATTTTGCGAGAAGCTTCGGACCGCTGCCAAAGTCCTATCAGCCATAATCCGGTCACGCCCCATTCGGCCAGTCGGTCTAACTCTTGGTCGGGGATCTGGTCCAAGCGAGTGATCTCTTGTTCGTGGGTTCGCGCGAGCTGGTCCAGCCACACGTAAACCGACTTGGCCATCAAGACCACATTACTCATCCAGGGCGCGTCGGTGCTGAAGGCTTCGGGCTCGGCCTCATCGTCATCGTTTGCGCCAAACTCCAGGACTGGTGGCGGGCCGTACTCCGGGCTGCGAAAGGTGTCGGACTCAAGCAGCACATCGAGGGCCAGGGTCAATTGAGCCAGCATTTCCGGCGGCAAGAGGTGGGCCCATTCGGCCCGCATGAACTCCAGTTGGCCAGCCAGAGAGTCCGGACTCGCCAAATGAGGTGCTTGCAGCAAGTCCCAGAGGGAACTGCGTTCGTTCTCTGCGGCAGGCCCCGCCGAGATCGAAATTCCCTGCAATAGCGGCAAATAGTTGGCTTGGGACCGTAATTCAGCGTCATCGAAGAGCATTTTGGCCACCGCGGCGGCCGGATTAACGTTGGTAGTGGCGACGATGAGCATCTCGAGCCACAGATTGTCGGCCGAATTTGTGACCAAATCGGCAACCGTTGCGTCTCCTAAAGCGACATTTCGGCCCGGATAGAGCTGGCCAAAGGAATGCAAAAGGTTTTCGGCATCTGGCGAAGAAGTCACTAATGGGCGTGACACAGCTTGGCTGAGGTGGTGTCTGGCGACGACGCGCAGCACCTGGTCGACGGTTCGCAGAGCCAGCAGGGCTTCTGCAGATGGCCCTTCGCGCAGGGTCTCGCGAACCCTGTCCGCCAAATGACGTATCTCCAGGTTCAATTCGCCCGGATTTCCCGGAATTTGCGCCGGCAATAACTCACGCACGCTGTACCGTTGCCAGGCCGCAGCAGAGAGAGGAAATCCGAATAGAAAATGGCTTGAATCTGGGTTGGCCATGTCGGTTCAGACTCCTTTCGCAGAGATTTCGTGATTCGGGCTTGATAAGAGTGTGGTCAAGAACCCATTATCGTATGTGCATCAAATAAAACAAGCATTCAGACCGGAGGACACATCGTGAAGAAAAAGATCCGCATCGCCAACGCTGGTGGATATTGGGGCGACGACATGGACGCCTTGCGCCGCCAACTGAGCGGCGGTCCGTTGGATTATGTCACCATGGATTTTCTGGCAGAAATCACGATGTCGATTCTACAAAAACAGCAACGCCGTAACCCCGAACTTGGTTACGCCAGCGATTTTCTGACCCAACTGAAGACCTGCTTACCGTTGATTGTCAAAAAGAAGGTCAAAGTGATCACGAATGCTGGTGGTATCAATCCCATCGGTCTTGGCCGTGAAATCATCGCGCTTTCTAAAAAGATGGGCTTCGATCTGAAAGTCGGTGTCGTGTACGGTGACGATGTGTCGCAGAACTTGTATGAGTTGACGGCGGCTGGTGAAAAGTTCACCAATATGGAAACCGGCGAAAAATTTGACAGTGTGATGCATCGGGTTACGACAGCTAACGTTTATCTTGGCGCCGAGCCCGTTGTGGCGGCCTTGAAGGCTGGCTGTGAAATCATTGTCACCGGTCGCGTGACCGATACGGGTATCACCCTGGCACCGATGGTTCATGAATTTGGTTGGGACATGGAAGATTGGGATCGGATGGCAGCCGGTATCGTCGCCGGGCACATCATCGAATGTGGTGCCCAAGGCAGCGGCGGTAACATCACTGATTGGCACGAAGTGCCGTCCTTCGACAAGATGGGCTACCCCATTATTGAAATGGAACCGAGCGGCGAGTTCACAGTGACCAAGCACAAACGCACCGGCGGTTTGATCAGTGAAAAGTCAATTAAAGAACAATTGGTCTACGAGATGGGTGATCCGGCTCAGTATATTTCTCCTGATGGCGTGGCTTTTTTCAACACCATCAAAGTCAAAGAAGATGGCGCCGACCGAGTGCGGGTAACCGGCGTGCGTGGCGGGCCAGCACCAGAGATGTTTAAAGTCTCATTGGCCTATAGCGATGGCTGGAAAGCTGAAGGCGAAGTGTTGATCAGCGGTCCGGAAGTGGCGGCCAAGGCGGCGCTGGTCGAACGGGTGTTTTGGAAAAAGGTGGGCCATAAATTTGCCAAGACAAATACCGCACTTGTTGGTGCCGGTTCCATTTGGCCTGAAAATTTGAGCGACTACGCGCCGACGGAAGCATACTTAAGATTTGGCGTTTGTGATGATGATTTGACCAAGATAAATGACTTCAGTAAGGCTTTGCCGGCTTTGATTTTAGCGGGGCCTAGTGGCATGGCCGTCAGTACGCGCGGGCGCCCTCGCCCTCAACAGGTGATGGCCTATTGGCCGGCTTTGATGCGCCGTGATGGCGTTTCGGCGAAGGTCTTGACGCTAGACACCGCGGGCCAAGAGAGCTGGCAAGAAATCGAATTCCCAGTGCGTGGTGAAGTCGGCGAGCCTTGTCGCAGCGACGTAAAGCCGGTCAAGGAGAGCGGGCGCAAGAAACCAACCGGTGCCCAAAAAGAAGTGACTGTGCGCCGCCTTTGTTACGCGCGTAGTGGGGACAAAGGAGACACCTGCAATATCGGTGTCTTGGCTCGTTCGCCTCAGGTCTATGATTGGATGAAAGTGGCCCTTACCGCTGCGGTGGTGAAGAAATTCTTCAAAGGCAAAGTATTCGGTTCTGTGACACGCTTTGAGTTAGATAATCTGCAGGGCTTGAACTTTTTGCTCGAACAAAGCCTTGGTGGTGGGGGAACTACTTCCTTGTTGGTTGACCCACAAGGCAAAACCATGAGCCAGGCTCTGCTTGAAATGAAGGTGAAAGTGCCAGCGTCTTTGTTGCGTGGATTGAAATAAGGCGGATTGAACTTGTCTTTAGATAAATGAGTGATGTATGGATTCGGTGATGCCCATTGGGATCATTCTCGCGGTGATCGCGTTCATGGTTTTTTCGTATGTCACCAGTAAAAAACGCCGTGAAGCTTTGTTGTTGTGGGCCTCGGAAAGAGGTTGGCGGTTGCGCACTCACGGGGGCAACGATCGCTACAAGGATTTTCCGTTTTTGAAGCTCTTCGATCAGGGGCAATCGCGCAAGTCCAGCAATGTGATCGACGGCGATTTGGCTGGCCTGCCGCTGGTGTTGATGGACTACCAATTTGTGACCGGCAGCGGCAAAAGTCGCACGACCCACCACCGCGGTCTGGTGATCTTGAAATTGCCGCATCCGGTGATACCGATGTCGATCCGGCGTGAGAATGTTTTTGACAAAGTGGGTGAATTTCTTGGCGGGGGAGACATTGACTTTGAGTCGGCTGAATTCAGTCGCAAGTTTCATGTGACGAGTTCGGACCGCAAATGGGCCTATGATGTTATTCATACGCGAACGATGGACTACCTCCTGTCGGCGCCATCGCACAATGTTTGTTTTGGCGGGCATGAAATTGCGATCATAAAAAACGGTCACTTTAACAGCGACAATTACGACGAGGCCATCGCGATGGCCACCACGCTACACGAATTAATACCGGACTACGTGGTCCAACAGATGAAAGGCACTTCGCCATGAATCCAGTGGCTTTTCCGATCGGCATATTGGTGTTTGTCATGATTTGGGCGGCAGTCAATTACAATGCCCTGGTGCGCATCCGCCAGCAAGTGGCCGAATCATGGTCGGGCATCGATACCGAATTGAAACGCCGCTACGACTTGATTCCCAATCTGGTGGAGACAGTAAAAGGATACGCGTCGCACGAACGGCAAGTGTTGCAAGATGTGACCGAAGCCCGTTCTCGGGCCAAGGCTTCCGATGGCAACCCGGAGGCCCAAGCGCGCGATGAAAAGGCATTTGTCGCGAGCGTGAACAAATTACTGGCTGTGGCCGAAAGCTATCCGGATCTCAAGGCCAGTGACCAATATCTCAAGCTTCAGCAGGAATTGGCCAACACCGAAGATCGCATCCAGGCGGCACGGAGATTTTTCAATGCCAACGTTCGAGATCTCAATACGCGGATTGAAGCCTTTCCTTCCAATATGATCGCCGGCATCTTCCATTTCGATAAAGCGGGCTTTTTCGAAGTTGAGCGCAGCGAGGTGCGCGAAGTGGTGGATGTCTCTTTCGGTCGGTAAATATATCAGGATCAAACAAAACACACAATAGATCAAAAATATGATACAATCCTCTTGTTGGTCACAAAACAAGTGGGACGGTTCAAAGCGTGATTTTTCGAACTAAATTGGCCCTGTTATTGGGGTTTTGTTGTGTGCTTGTGAGTTTGCAAGCTTATGCCAAACAAGACTTTAACATCCTGTCGTCAGGGCCGCACAGCGTTCAAATCACCTACCAGTTGGGCGCTTTGAGCCTGGAAAAAGGTTATGCCAGTGGCCAAGAGGTGACGACGATCAGTCTCGCCAACGCTCAGTTGCACGAAAAGTGGGGCTTTCCTGAATTGCCCACCTTGACCGCCAGTGTTTCGATCGCGTCTCAAGGCGTACCCGTTTTGCGTATCATCGAACGCCAGGAACGTGAAGTGAGTACCGGTACCGTTATGCCATCGCTCGGTCATATCGACCGCAATACCGATCCCGCTTCGATGCAACGCGAGTTTGGCGAGGTCTATACTACGGGGCAAGTTTTCCCCGCCAAGATGGTCGAGCTCGGCCGTCCCTTTGTTCTCGGCGATCGGCGTGGTGTGAATTTGCGAGTGAATCCAGTGCGCTGGGATTCGGCTCGCGGAGTGCTAATGATTACCGAATCCATCACGGTTGAAATTGTCACCTCCGGGCAAGGCGGGATCAACGAATTGCCACAAGACGCGCCGACGTCATCCCGGGCGTTTCGCGAGCTGCACCAGCAGGTTTTTCAAGACCTGCCATTAGACGGCATCCAAGATAAAATGAACAAATACATCGCGCCGGTTGAGCAGGGGCGCATGCTGATCATCAGCCACGACGAATTCGCTCCGGCGCTCGTTCCGTTCCGCAACTGGAAAGCACAACGCGGCATCGCTACAGAACTCGTGCTGATGTCTGAGACGAGCGGCACTGCCGAGGGGATACGCCAGTTGATCGCGAACCGGTATCTGGCCAACACGGGATTGACTTGGGTCATTCTCGTGGGGGACAAAGCCCAAGTGCCAGCCACGGCCGGCACCTATGACGGCTCCGATGCCGATAGCCCTTACGCCATGATCGTCGGCGATGATTTGTATCCTGAACTGTTCGTTTCGCGCATTTCTGCCAGTTCGATTTTCCATGTTGAAACGCAAGTGGCCAAGTTCATCAGCTACGAACGCCATCCAGATACGGGCTCGGCCGCCGCGTGGTACAGCCGTGGCGCTGGGATTGCTAGCGACGAAGGCACGCCTTCGGATTTTGAGAGAGCAGAACTTTTGCGCGATGACATGCTGGGCCAAAACTACCAAACGGTCGACCGCATCTATCAAGGATTGGGCGGCAGCACGGGAGTCATCAGTCAGGCGGTTGAAGAGGGATGCAGTTTGGTGAATTACTTAGGACACGGATCGGGACTGAGTTGGGACAGCGTGGCCTTCAATACCTCACACGTGGCCAATTTGACCAATGGAAACCGGTTGCCCTGGGTCATTGACGTCTCGTGCTTCAATGGTGATTTTGCTCGCGAAACGTGCTTTGCCGAAGCCTGGTTACGTGCTGGCACTCCCGAAAACCCAGCCGGCGCGATAGGGATGATCGGCGCTTCGAGCCTTGCTCCCTGGACCCCACCAACGGTGATGCAAGCGGAAGTGGTGGACCTGCTCGTAGCAGGCGGCCGCCACAGCTTAGGCGCGTTGTATTACAGCGGCTTGATGAAAGTGCTCGACGAATATTCAGGTATTCCGGTCGCTGCCCGCGTGATGGAACAGAACATCGTTTTTGGCGATGCATCATTGCAGGTGCGCACCAAGGCTCCAGATTTTTATAACATTGCCATGCCCGCGACCGCCGACGAAGCCGCTTCCTATCTGACGGTTGAGGTGCTCGGCGCCAGCAACGGTACCGTCGCCGTCACCAACCAAGGGCAGCTGGTCGGTGCGGTTAAGTTTGACCATGCAGGAATGGTGCAAGTGCCATTGAACGGAAAGCTATTTGAGCTCAAGTCCGTTGACGTGACCGTCTCGGGCCCCAACATGGTGCCGTTTGAAGGCGTGGTGAACGTGACCTTGGGATCGTCGCCAGTTTTTGACGAGGTTGTGCCTCAACAGCCTGTCTTGCGCGGGAATTTTCCAAACCCTTTCAATCCGCTGACTCAGATTGTGTTCGAGTTGCCGGCATCGCAACAGGTGTCCTTAGTCGTTTTTGATGTGCGCGGAAATCTCGTAAAGACATTGCTCAATGAAACCGTTGGCGGAGGCCGACACGAAGTGAGCTGGCGCGGCCTAGATAGCGACGGGCGTGCGGTTCCTAGCGGTGTCTATTTCTACCGCCTGAATGGTAATGGGCAGGCTCAAACCGGCAGCATGGTTTTGGCGAAATAAAGGCCTTAGGAGTGCCATCGAAATTCGGCCAGTCGAATGCGGCCTTGGTCATTGATGGAGACACCTTCGTCGATCAGGAGCAATCGTTGTTCATCAGCAGAAATACCGTCACCTCGTTGGCTGATTTCGCCTCGCGAGTTGACCACACGATGCCACGGCACACCGCTTTCGGGCGGCAGCTGGCTCATTGTTTTGCCGACCAACCGTGCTCTGCCTGGCAGGCCAGCAAGATCGGCCACCTGGCCATAAGTGGCTACAAACCCCGGAGGAATGCTCTCTACAGCTGCGATGATGGCGTCGTATTTGCGCAAATTGGCGATCAATCGCTGGATCCTTTGGCAAAAATCTCAATTTGTATTATTTGTGTTAGCGGGCGGCAGTGATCATTTTAGTTGCGATCAACGCTCAAAGAAACCCTGATTCTCGGAGGAGAACGAGAAATGACGAACGATTCGAAAACGGCAGACTTCAAAGTCGCCGATATCAACCTGGCTGACTTTGGTCGCCGTGAAATTTCTTTGGCTGAAAACGAGATGCCTGCCTTGATGGCGCTTCGTGCTAAATATAGTGCTAGCAAGCCCTTGAAAGATGCCCGCATTCTCGGCTGCATCCACATGACTATTCAAACCGCTGTCTTGATCGAGACTCTCGTCGATCTGGGTGCCGAAGTGCGCTGGTCTTCCTGCAACATCTTTTCGACCCAAGATCACGCCGCCGCGGCCATTGCTGCCGCTGGCGTGGCGGTCTACGCCTGGAAGGGCCAAACCGTCGAAGAGGGTTCTTGGTGCATTGAGCAAACGATTCTCAAGGATGGCACGCCCTGGAACGCAAACATGATTTTGGACGATGGTGGCGATTTGACAGAGATGGCCCACGAAAAGTATCCCGAGATCTTGGAGAACATCCACGGCATCACCGAAGAGACGACAACCGGTGTGCACCGTTTGGTTGAGATGATGGAAAATGGCGAATTGAAAGTTCCGTGTATCAACGTCAACGACTCGGTCACCAAGTCAAAGAATGACAACAAATACGGTTGCCGTCATAGCTTGAACGATGCGATCAAGCGTGGCACTGATATGTTGATGGCCGGAAAAAAAGCGTTGGTGGTCGGTTATGGCGATGTGGGCAAGGGCTCCGCTCAAAGCCTCAGCCAAGAAGGCATGATCGTCAAGGTTTCCGAAATCGATCCGATTTGCGCCATGCAAGCGTGCATGGATGGCTATGAAGTCGCCTCGCCATACAATGACGGTATCAACACAGGCACCGAGGCTGGAATCAATACTGACTTGATGAAGACTCTCGACCTGATCGTCACCACAACTGGCAATACTGACGTATGCGACAAACATATGTTAGCGACGATCAAAAATGGTGCGGTCGTCTGCAACATTGGTCATTTCGACAACGAAATCGACACGGAATTTATGCGGGAAGCTTACGAGTGGACCGAAGTGAAACCGCAAGTTCACCGCATCCAACGAGACAAAAACAACGAACAAGATTACCTCCTGCTTCTTGCAGAAGGTCGTCTGGTCAATCTTGGCAATGCAACCGGACATCCTTCGCGGATCATGGACGGCTCATTCGCCAATCAAGTGCTCGCGCAGATGTATTTGTACGAGAAGAAATTTGCTGATACGAAGACTGACCCGATCACTGTTACCGTCTTGCCCAAAAAGCTGGACGAAGAGGTTGCGGCCGATATGGTGCGCGGTTTCGACGGTGTGATGACTCAGTTGACGAGCGAGCAAGCAGACTACATCAACGTAAAAGTTGAAGGTCCGTATAAAAACGAGACTTACAAGTACTAGTTACGCAGTTCGTTAGAAAGATTATCGGCCGGCTCTGGTAGGGAGCCGGCCGTTTTCATGCCAAAATGTGCTATGATGAGGGAGTTCTCTCTGTTGGCGTCAAACCTGAGAACCTTTTCTCGACGGTACCGTAGAATTATACACTCCCGTCGTAAAGAGGGAAGGCGATCAGCGCGCCGACTTCCTGCCGCTAACGAAAGAGGTGTCGTCATGTCAGCTCATATTTATTCCATTGATTATTTCTACACCACCGTCGAAGATACCCCAGGTGAAGCCTGCCGTTTTTTGGAAATGATCGTTTCAGAAGATGTCAATCTTGTCGCCTTCAACGCCTTCCCTGTCGGGCAAGGTCGCACCCAACTGGTGATTTACCCGCTTAATAGCACTTGGCTTGGTGATATGGCCCGCCACGAAGGGGTGCGTTTGGACGGCCCTCATCACGCGTTTGTGATTCACGGCGACGACGAATTGGGCGTCCTGGCGAATCTTCACAAGAACCTGTGCGACGCAGATATCAATGTTACCAATTCAAATGGAATTTCTGATGGGGCCGGCGGTTTCCGGTACATCATGCATGTGCACCCGGATGATTTCCCGCGAGCATTAGAGGTTTTGAATGTCGACCAGAATGCCAAACCGATGGCCGACTTTCATCTCAGTTTGCACCGAAGATTTGAAGCCAAAGGTTGAGAGTTAGATTACCTTGGGTGCTGTAATTGGGGGTGTCGACCGCCCTTCAGCTGACAATACACACTGGAAGGACTCGAAATGGACTTGAACTGGCGAGTTGGGGCAATCGTTATCATTGCTCTGCTGATGAACACAGTGGCTATGGCCGAGTGGCAGGGGGAGCTGACAACTGTTGATGGTGTGGTCACTGTATCCAATCCGGAAACCCCAGCGTTCGGGGATCAGAAACAGGACCTGCGCGAACTGTGGCGACGCGGCGGAGACGACGATGAAATCTTCTTCGGCACAATCGCTGAATTTCTCCACGACGAAGATGGCAATATCTTTTTGCTGGATGGTCAACTCTCCGAGATCAGTGTCTTTGATCCCGACGGCGAATGGTTGCGCACCATCGGTCGCGAGGGCGAGGGGCCAGGCGAATTTCAAAACGGAGCTGACATGTTCTGGGCACCGGACGGCCAGATTGGCGTGGTGCAGTCATGGCCAGGTAAGATCGTGATGATAACGCCAGAAGGCGACCCCGGTACGACCTTTGCGCTGCCCTTTCGCGATGGCGGGGGCTGGCAATCGGCTACCCGTGGGGCTGGATATGACGAAAAAATCATTCTTGCCGGCACGGCCTGGACTCAAGAAGACGGCCAGCAATTACAATTCACCTACCTCAATTTGTACGATGCTAGCGGCAACACGGTGGCGACCTATGCCGAAAGCAAAAGGGAAACCGAATTCGCAAACTACAAGTTTATCGAAGGCGAATTCGTTGATTTTCAACGCCGCTGGGATGTCGCTCCCGATGGCCGAGTGGCCGCCTCTCTTTCGTTTGACGACTACCGCGTGCACATCTGGAATAGCGACGGATCCCTTGATCGGGTGATTGAACGACCAAATTACCAACCGGTTAAACGCACGTCGGCAGAAATGAAACGTTTTCAAACGATGTACGAGGCCTTCACGCGTTGGAACCGTGGCAGCACGTTTGAAGTGTCGGAAACTCACCAAACAATCGGGCAAATATTTTT
>JBLIOK010000032.1:0-12876 GCA_047639735.1 Candidatus Krumholzibacteriia bacterium
TTATGTAATCGCTCGTTGAGCGGAGGAGAAAACAGTTTTGAAGAAGCCATTAATTATCGGTCTGGTTGTGGTTGTGTTCGCCGCTATCATAGCCTCGATTCTTTTGAAAAAGGATCGCGGCGAAGCCACGGTCGAAGTGGGCACGGTGATCAGTAAAAGCTTGACGGCGCAGGTCAACTGCTCAGGGACAATCCAACCGAAGCGAAAGGTCGACGTGAGCGCCAACGCGATGGGCACGATTATACATTTGGCGGTGGTTGAAGGCCAAGAGGTCAATCAGGGTGACTTGTTGATGGAAATCGACCCGAGCGAATACGCCTCGGCTGTGGACGCTTTGCAGGCAGCGATCAGCGCTTCGCGGGCAGACTTGAAGTTAGCAGAAGCGTCATTGGACAAGGCGGTTGCCGACCGCGATCGAGCGGAGAAACTGCACGCCAATGGTATTTCTTCCGACGAGGATCTGACCGCCGCCCGGACCAATGCGCGTATCGAAGAAGCGCGCGTGCAATCGGCTCATTTTCGCATTATTCAATACGAAGCCAATCTGAATAAAGCCCACCATGATTTGACTAAAGTGACGATCACGGCACCGATGGCCGGAGTGATCACCCGATTGAATGTCGAAGAGGGCGAAAACGCGATCATGGGAACCTTGAATAATCCGGGTACCGTGCTCTTGGTGATCGCCGATTTGGGCACCATGGAGGCGTGGGTTGAGGTGGACGAAACTGAAGTTGTGAAACTGGCCTTGGGCCAATCTGCGTCTATCAAGATTGATGCCTTCCCTAACCAAGAGTTTTCGGGTGTGGTGACTGAGGTGGGCAATAGTCCGGTGCGGGCGCGTTCTGGTTCTAGTCGGGAAGCGGTTGATTTTGAGGTGAAAATCACACTCGAGAGAACGTTGCCTGCCATCCGTCCTGGTTTGTCTACGAAAGCAGAAATTGTGGTTGCCCAACGTGACGATGTCTTAGCGGTACCGTTAGGCGCGGTGACCGTGCGGGACTATCCCCTGTTGCAGAAGGATATTCGTTCTTATACGGGCAAGCGCTCGAAAAAACAGGTCGCGGCTTTGGCCGACTATTCTTTTGACCCACGCCCTGCGACCAACGATTCGTCCGACATCGCGGCAGTCGAGACCGAAGGCGTATTTGTGGTGCACGATAGCTTCGTCAAATTTGTGCCGGTCAAGTTGGGTATCGTCGGCGAGGATGATTTTGAAATTCTAAGCGGATTGAGTGCCGGCCAGAAAGTCGTTACTGGGCCCTTTCGCATCCTGCGCGAATTAAAAGATGGCGCCCAGATAGATGAAGAAAGCGACTCCCATCGCGGCGACGAAGACAAAGATTCGAGCGACTAATGAACCTGCTTGAGGGAGTGCGCCTGGCGCTGTCAAATTTGCGCGGCAACAAGTTGCGGACATTTCTTACCTTGTTGGGCAATATTGTGGGCACGATGTCGGTGATCACGGTAGTTTCATTGATCTACGGCGTTGATCGCTATGTCTCCCAAGTTGTGCTGGACGAAGGCACCGACGTCTTCACCATCACGCGCACCGATGGCATCCAATTCCTCACCGACATTGAGGCCTTTTTCGAGTCGCTCAATAATCCAGATTTAACCCTCGATGATCGCGAATGGTTGGCCGAACGCATGACCACCGCCAAGACCGTTGGTGCGATGAGCGAGGCCAGTGCAGACCTGCATGCGGGCTCGCAAAAATTCCGTGGGGCCAGCGTGCGGGGCGTCACCGAAGACTACACAGTGTTGGAAGATTTGCCGCTTGTTCTTGGGCGCCATTTTTCCCCACAAGACGTGCTCAGCGCGCGCCAAGTGGCTGTGATCGGCTACGATGTGGCGCGAGATCTCTTTCCGCGCCGCGCTGATCCCGTTGGGCTCGAGCTGAAAATTGCGGGGCGCCACTTTCGTATTATCGGCGTAGTGGAAGATCGCGGCACGGTCATGGGCAATAACCGAAACCAATTCGTAATGGTTCCTTTGACGGCATGGTTCAAGGTGTTTGGCGCCGGGCACAGCTTGGATATCAAAGTTGCGGCTGCCGACTTGGAAAACATCACCGCCACGAAAGACGAAGCCACATTTCTGATGCGTATGCGGCACCGCTTGCGTCCTCTCGAGCGTCAGGATTTTGCCCTCAAGAGCAGCGACCAGATGCTGTCCATTTGGGGTGGAATCTCGAAGGCCATATATGGGGCACTGGTTCCTTTGGTTGGGATCAGTTTGGTGGTTGGTGGCATCGTTTTGATGAATATCATGTTGGTTTCAGTAACCGAACGCACCCGCGAAGTTGGCGTGCGCATGGCCCTCGGTGCTCGCCGCAAAGCGATCATGGGACAATTTCTGATCGAATCGGTCACGCTTTCGATAGTAGGTGGTGCGATCGGAATTTTGGTTGGCATGTTGCTGGCCTGGCTCATATCCATATTTTCCCCATTGCCGTTTGCCATCGCGGGTTGGTCCTTGGTGCTTAGCCTGGGCACAACCTTTGTCATCGGGGCCGGCTTTGGCACCTACCCAGCTTGGAAAGCGGCTGGTTTGGACCCTGTGGAGGCGTTGCGCCATGGCTGAGAAATTATTTTCCAACGCGGCTGTTTCGCGGCGAGATGGTGTCGGTCAAGCATGGCAGGCCATCCGCGGCAATCGCATGCGCAGTCTGTTGCTCATTCTTGGTGTGAGTATCGGCGTGACCACGCTTCTGGCGATCTTCACTATTGTCACCGGCCTGAGCGGACGTATACGCGACGACATCGTTTCGGCCAATCAGCCTTACATATATATATCGCGCGACAGTGGCATTGGCGGCGGCGATCGTGATGAGATAAATCGCCGTTCCCACTTGTTGCCAAATTTGCTGGATGCCATTCAAGCGACCGAAGGGGTTGATCAAGTTGACTACCAAGTGAGCAATGGCGGCGGCGAAGTTCTCAAGTATGGACAAGAGAAAGCAAATTTTGTTCAGGCGTTCGGCTCGGCTCAAACGTTCCCCTATATCTTTTCTATCGGCATGGCCGAGGGCCGCTTCTTCACGGCAAATGAAGTCACGGCCAAGTCGAGAGTGGCTGTCCTTGGCCATGGACCAGCTAAAGACCTGTTTCCTCACATTGACCCGATCGGCAAAACTCTGCGCATCTTTGGCAAGCCCTATCGGATTGTGGGCACCATGAAAGCGCGTGATCATATTGTCGGGGCGCTGGGGGATAACTTCGTTTGCTTGCCTTGGACCACTTTTGAAAAAGACGGCATGACAACCGAGTTTGAAGACCGCAACTACGCCCTGACTATCGCCGCGGGCTACGAATTCGAAGAGGTGATGGGAAATCTCGAGGGCACGCTCAGGCGGGAACGAAAATTGCGACCAGGTGAGAATAACGATTTTGATATCGTTAACTCGGAGACTTTTGGCGACTTGATTGACAAGGTCACTGGCGGGATCGGTCTAGTCTTGGTGGTGTTGTCATCCATTGGCTTGATGGTCGGTGGCATTGGCGTCATGAACATCATGTTGATTTCAGTTGCCGAACGCACTCGAGAAATCGGCGTGCGCATGGCGGTAGGAGCAAGGCGGCAAGACGTGCTGTTCCAGGTGCTCGTTGAAGCCGCTATATTGACGGGTCTGGGAGGTATCTTGGGGATATGTGTGGGGTACTTTGCATCGTGGGGGATGACCCATGTATTGCGGTTCCCCTTCACTGTCTCAGTCGGAGTGACCCTAGGGGCCGCCGCATTCTCGGTCTCCATCGGAATGTTTTTCGGATTGTATCCCGCCAATAAGGCGGCCAAACTTGATCCCATCATCGCTTTGAGTCACGACTAGAACGCTAGTTTTGACGTGCGATCCGGGATCGTATATGTTGCAATCACAGCTACAGAATTAATTGCCCAAGGAGGAGCATTTTGGCGGACTATGACTTGTGCGTGATCGGCAGCGGCCCGGGCGGACAAAAGGCGGCCATTCAAGCGGCCAAACTTGGTAAGAGCGTGTGTATTATAGAACGCATGGAGCGTGTTGGCGGAGTGGCTATCCACACCGGGACCATCCCTTCCAAAGCTTTTCGCCAAGCCATCATTCAAGCTACGACTAACAAGGACCATTTGGACGTGCGCGGAGATGTCAAGGCAGGTCGCTTGACGATCGACGACCTGCTCGAATCTTGCCAGCGCATCATAGCCACTGAAATGGAGATTGTTCGGGTTCAGTTGCGCCGCAATGGCATCGTATTGGTTTCGGGCACGGCGTCATTTATTGGGCCAAATCAAGTAGAGGTGACAGGTCAGTCCGTTGCTATGTGCGTGACGGCAGAAAAATTTGTCATCGCCACTGGTACGGTTCCGGCACGGCCTGATTCTATTCCGTTTGATTGTGAATGCATTCTCACTTCCGATGATCTGTTGCATTTGGGGAAACTGCCCGAAACGTTGGTCGTAGTGGGCGCCGGTGTAATTGGCACCGAGTTTGCCTCGATGTTTGCTCGCTTAGGTGTTCGTGTCACGCTGGTGGAGCGGTCAGGTCGGGTCTTGGGTTTTCTGGACTCACAAATTGGTGAAGCCTTGCAATACCACCTGCGTTCAAGGGGTATCACGATGCGTTTGAATGAAGAGGTGGTCGAGGTAGAGCTCGGTGAAAAAGGCACTAAAGGGCGAGTCGAGTCGCGTCTGAAAAGCGGAAAAGTGCTGCACAGCGACGTGCTCTTGTATTGCCTTGGCCGTCACGGAACGACCGATTCGTTGAATCTCCCAGCAGTAGGGCTAGAAGGTGACAGTCGCGGCCGTATGGTGGTTGATGAAACGTTCTGCACCACAAATAAAGATATATACGCTGTAGGTGATGTGATCGGGTTCCCGGCTCTAGCGTCGACTTCAATGAACCAGGGTCGTATGGCAGCCTGTCATATCTTCGGGAAGAAATTTGAAGACCGGCGTAAGCTGTTTCCTTTTGGGATCTATTCAATTCCCGAAATCAGCCTGGTGGGTGACAACGAAGAAGAACTGACTAAAAAAGGCATCCCGTATGAAACCGGTGTCGCTGGTTACAAAGAAATCGCGCGCGGCCAATTGCTGGGCGACGACGTGGGAATGCTAAAGATAATTTTCAGTCCGGATACCCGCCTCGTCCTCGGCGTGCACATCATTGGCACCGGCGCGACGGAGTTGATTCACATTGGCCAAGCGGTGATGGCGCTCGATGCGCAAGTCGATTATTTCGTCGACAGTGCATTCAACTATCCAACTTTGGCGGAAGCCTATCGAGTAGCGGCTTTGAATGGGATCAATAAATTGAGCTAGGTTCAACAAAAGAAAAGGCGACCTGGGCAGCTGCTCAGGTCGCCTTTTTTTGTGCGTAGGAGTGTCAGTCGCTTTTCTGCCAAACGGGCATCCGGCCTGGAGTGTGCGGCGCACCTGCCGCTTCTAACATCTCTTCAAACATGACCAAGTCGGTCTCTACCAATTGGGTCAGGTCGCTCAACAGCGGCCCAAATTGTTCACCGGCGATGTCCAAGTGGCGATGCATCGTTGCTGTGGGATCTGAAGTGATTTCACGACTGAACCACATGAGTGAACTCATGCGCGAGGCAATCGAATCGGGCGCTGGTTCGCTGCGCCTAGTGATGGTGCGATCGCCAGTCAAAGTCATTTTAATGTCTTGTAACCGCGTATCCATGTTGTCGATTTGGTCCAACAATTCACGGTCTAACTTCGGTGTGTCATCGACTGCTTGACGCAAGTGATCCAATCGCTTCTGCGTATCGCGGACGATGTTCACGGCACCGCGCACTGCACGTTGCAGCTCACCGGCTTCCTTTTGGAAGGCGAGCAGGCCCGCAAAATCGTTTGTGACAGTGGTGTTGTTATTGAGCAGTCGTGTTTGGAATTCAATCGGACCGGCCAAATCTGATTCCACCCCAAGGGAGCGCTGGCTGAGAGTAACATTGTAAGTGCCTGGTACGGCAAATGGTCCCGTTGGGATATCATCCCAAGGAGTTTTGGCATTGCCGCGATTCAAATCCACCGGGCCGGTTTCAGGCCAACGCAGATCCCAGGCGACACGGTGCATCCCTTTACCGCCGGGAACGGCAAATCGGCGCACGACTTGGCCATCCTCGGCGCGTACCGTGGCAATCACTACCGGGTCATGCTCTCGGTCCTCAATACGCAGATCATCCCAACTTGGGTAGAATACTGGGTCTCCAGCTTCGACCAGCTCTTTTTCGGCGGCCCGTCGTTGGTCCTGCAGGCTCTTCACTTCTTCGCTCAAATTGTAGGTAAATACGGCACCATAATGAGGGTTGTCGGTGCGGAAGAAGTTGTCGCCTTGGCTGCCCCGTTTGAGCCCGCCGATGGGATTGCTCGGCATGTAAATCAAAGCTTCGCGGATAGGGAAAATGGTGGTGCCTGTTTGCAACGATTCTGGAGCTAAGTTTCGCAATGGCGTGTAATCATCGAGGACATAAAACCCGCGGCCGAAGGTGGCGACCACCAGATCATTTTCGCGGCGTTGGATGTCGAGATCACGGCAGGCGATGGTCGGGATTCCAGCAGAAAGCTGGGTCCAGGCTGTGCCGCCATCGCGCGTGAACCAAATGCCAAACTCGGTACCAGCGAAGATCAGGTCTGGATCCACGTGGTCCTGGGCTAAAGAATGAACCGTGCCATTTTCGGGCAAATTCGCCGTAATCGAGCTCCAACTCTTGCCGCCATCGGTGCTCTTGAAAACGTAGGGTTTGAAATCATCGCGTTTGTGATTGTCAAAGGATGCGAAGACCACCTTGGCGTCGAATTGCGATGCTTCGACGTCGCTGACGTAACTGTAATCGGGCACACCTTTGAAAGAATCAGCCTTATGCCAAGTCGCGCCATCATCAGAAGTCGATTGGATAATCCCATCGTCCGTACCAATAAATAGCAATCCTTCCTGAACCGGTGACTCGCTCATGGCAATGATGCTGCCCCAATTGGAAGTCGAATTGTTCTTGGCGACGGTGTCGACGCCCCATACCTGATCCATCACTTCCAAAGTGTTGCGGTCAACGCCGCTGGTCAGGTCTTCGCTAATTTTGGTCCAACTGTGGCCCATGTCATCGCTGCGGAATACCTTTTGGCATGCATAGTACAGGCGCTTGTGGTTGTGAGGGCTGATCACCAGCGCCGAATTCCAGTTCCACTTCAAAACTTCGTCGGCTTCAGCGGCCGGCGTGATGTACAAATTTTCACCGCTCGCTTTGTCGTAGCGATTCAAGTTCCCGTATTGCCATTGGCAATAGATGATGTTGGGATTGGTGGGGTCGATGGCCGGCTCGAAGCCGTCACCGCCAAGAGTGAAGAACCATTCGCGATTGCTGATCCCGTGCGCATAGGTTGTGCGGGACGGGCCACCAATGGTGTTGTTGTCCTGAGTACCGCCGTAAATGTTATAGAAAGGTTCGTCATAATCGACGGCTACCCGATAGAACTGGGTGATTGGTAGATTGGACGAATAACGCCAATTCTGGCCACGGTCATAAGTCTCGTAAATACCGCCGTCAGAGCCGGCCAAGAGATGGTCTGTGTTGGTTGGGTCAATCCACATCGCATGGTCATCGACATGTTTGCTGGTGTAGCTCAAACGGGTCCATGTTTTACCAGCATCTTCAGTCACTTGTACAAATGTATCTTGGCTGTAAACGCGATCTGGGTTGTGGGGGTCGGCTACCAATTCGTTGTAATACTGGGGGCTGCCAGCGACATGGTCGCTCATCTTTTCCCAGGCTGCGCCAGCATTGGTGGAACGAAAAAATCCGCCCTTGCCTTGAGCGGCTTCGATAATGGCGTAGACTGTTTTCGGCGCCGCCTCAGATATGACCAAACCAATGCGGCCCATATCCACACTTGGTAAGCCCGTTGTCATTTCTTCCCAGCTGTCACCACCATTTGATGTCTTATAGATTCCTGAGCTAGGGCCGCCATTGATCAAGGTCCAGATGTGGCGTCTGCGTTGGTAGGCTGCCGCGTAAAGGACGTCGCTGTCAGTGGGGTCCATCACCAAACTCACGACACCCGTGTTTTCGTCGATTTCCAAAATCAATTCCCAGGTTTGGCCACCGTCAGAGCTCTTGTACACGCCGCGGTCACCACCAGGTCCCCACAACGGGCCCATGGCAGCCACGTAGACAACATTCTCGTCGTTGGGGTGCACAATGATTTCGCCGACGTGTAGGGAGCGCTTGAGGCCCATATTGGTCCAGCTTTGGCCACCGTCGACCGATTTGTAGACGCCATCACCGTAAGATACACTGCGTTGGCTGTTGTTCTCGCCCGAGCCCACCCAAACCACATCTGGATTAGTGGGGGCAATGGTCACGCAACCGATGGAATAACTGCCCTCGTCATCAAAGATAGGGTCAAAGGTCACGCCAGCGTTGTGGGTTTCCCACACACCACCGGAGGCAACGGCCACGTAATAGTGGTGAGGGTTGCGAGGGTCCATGGCAAAGTCCGAAATGCGACCAGAAGCAATGGCTGGACCGACTTCGCGGAAGCTGAGAGCAGAAAAATCATCGCTGCTCCATGGTTCATCATCGCTGGCAAAGGCCAACCCTGCCGTGATTACGCTGACCAGAAGAGTGAGAACGAGGATGCGGCGCATGTGATTCCTATCTTTCAAGTAATGACCTCTAGGCTATAAGTCTTGAACAGTTATAGAAAATGCGGCCCCGAGAGTCAACATTCTCCTCACTAGATTTCGGATTGAGGGGGACATGCCCGGATTCTAATGAGGTCAATTCTGGTGTGAGTGTCCCTGTGGGTACTGTTCTGAAGATTATCTTGGTGCCGTGATTGGACCTGAAAAAAAGGTAACCTATTGATATGAAGTCGTTAAGGCTTCTTCTGGCGAATTGGAGAGCGTTGTCGGCATCGCACCTGCAATGCAGTGGGCAAGACTCGATCAGTTCTCGAACACGAAAGGCTTTCGCCATGTTGAACTTAACTAATAGCACTCGTCGTCCTTTGACCTCCAAAACTTTGAACCACGTCCTACTCGGGGCGATCACCCTCGGCGCTCTGCTCGTCTTGTTTCCAGAGCGCAGCGAAGCCCGGATTCGGGTCAGCGCCAGGATCGGCAACACCAGCGTTGGCTACCACTCCGAGGGCGGTCATGGCGGGCACGACCAACCCTACAACCGCAACGTGAAAGTGCGTCAAAACGGTCGCAAACGCCACGTGGAGCGGGTACGGACCAACAATCGCTGTGAAATAGGCAGCGAACGGGAATACCGTAGAAATAGCCGTCGTATGGTCGAAGTTTGGATTCCAGGCCATTATGAGACGAAAATCAAGCGCAATGGCCGCGAAAAGACCAGATGGGTGTCCGGGCGCTGGGAATGGGTCAAAAAAGGAACCTGGTACTCGTCCTAGGCTCCAGACCACTCTGCTCAAGCCCCCACCGAATAGGTGGGGGCATTTTTGTGCCTAAAACTCGCTTTTTACCTCCTATGCGCTTATTTTCGGCCGAGATTTTGCAATGAATCTGGTCTCGATAAAATCGAATTCGGGTCTCATTGAGAAAAGCGGGGAATGATGATGATCAAATGGACGCTGGCCATCGGCGCGGTTTTGTTGCTCACAGGCACAACACTGGCGCAGGTGGACCAAGGGTATCACGAAGCGCGGGCTGCGGTTGCGGCTCCGCATGAAACCAGTTATACTGGCCCAACGTCTGCAGAGCAAGCCAACCTGAATGGCTTGCCGGATTTCCGTGTTTATGAAGATGTGGCCATTAAGAAGACCAAGTTTTTTGGTTTTTTGCTGCCTCTGGTTCAAGCGGAAAACGCGCGCCTTGACCAAGTGCGTTTGCGACTCTCACATATTCGCGACCGCCAGCGTTGGCAACAAGGAATGACTCCTGACGACGTTGCTTGGTTGGCCAAAATTCAAGCCGAGTTCGGAATTTCTGACGAAGATACCTCAACGTCAGATTTTTGGACTGCCATTCTTACGAGAGTTGACGCCATTCCTGAAGAGTTGGTGCTTGTGCAAGCGGCCAATGAATCGGCGTGGGGGACTTCGCGTTTTGCCCGTGAAGGTAACAACCTTTTTGGTCAGTGGTGTTTTGAAGAAGACTGCGGCATTGTGCCGGCTGGGCGTCCGCAGGGTGAAACCTACGAAGTGGCGCGTTACGGTTCGGTGCCCGAATCGATTGGCAGTTATTTGCACAACCTGAACACCGGTCGCACCTATACGAAATTGCGCCAACTCCGCGCTCAAATGCGTGCGATAGGTGCCAAGCCCAGCGCGGCCAAATTGGCTACGGGTTTGGGCCGCTACTCGCAGCGCGGCGATGCCTATGTTAAAGAACTGCAAGCAATGATTCGTGTGAACAGCAAAGTTATTGATCAAGTCCGTGTAAGCGGCACGCCTGAAGGGACGATTTGAAATGTTGAGATTGACTCGGAATGAACTGAATCGACTGGCTCGTGAGCGCATCCTCATTTTGGATGGGGCTATGGGCACGATGATTCAAACCTTCGAGTTGGACGAAGCGGCTTTTCGCGGTGATTTGCTAAAGGATCATGATCATGACTTAAAGGGCAACAATGATATCTTGTGCCTCACTCAACCTGACGTGATCACTGACATCTACCGCAGCTACCTCGCCGCTGGGGCCGATATCATAACCACCAATACGTTCAACGGAACCTCGGTAGCCCAGTCCGATTACGGCACGTCTCACTTGGTGACAGATTTGAATGTGGCAGCGGCCAAGCTCGCCCGCGACGCGTGTGACGATTTCACCCGACAAAACCCAGACCGGCCGCGATTCGTTGCCGGTTCCTTGGCACCAACCAATCGCACTTGCTCCATTTCGCCGGATGTGAACAGTCCTGGCCACCGCAACATCACCTTCAACGAGCTGGTTATTTCGTACGGGGAAGAGGCTGAAGCGCTGCTTGACGGCGGTGCGGATATCCTGATTGTCGAAACCATTTTTGATCCGCTCAATGCCAAAGCCGCTGTTTTTGCGGTCAATGAAATCATGCGCCAACGCGGTATCGAAGAAATGCCGTTGTGGATATCTGGCACGATCACCGATGCGAGTGGGCGCACGCTGACAGGTCAAACGGCCGAGGCCTTTTGGATTTCGCTGCGGCACTCAAACCCAACGGTATTCGGATTAAATTGTGCCCTGGGCGCGACAGCATTGCGGCCTTACGTCGAAGAAATTAGTCGGGTGGCTGACACTTTAATATCTGCTCATCCGAACGCCGGGCTACCCAACGAGCTTGGCGGCTATGATGAATCGCCAGACCAGATGGCGGCCATATTGCAGGAGTTCGCTGAATCGGGCTTGCTCAATATTGTTGGTGGCTGCTGTGGGACGACTCCTGAGTATGTGGAGGCCTTCGCCAAGGCGGTCGAAGGCGTCGCGCCGCGGCAAGTGCCAGAAAAACGCAAAGGCACTTTCTTGGCCGGGCTTGAGCCATTGCGAATCGATAAAGACTCGCTTTTTGTCAATATTGGCGAACGCACAAACGTGGCTGGTAGCAAACGTTTTGCCCGCCTGATCCGCGAAAACAAGACCGAGGCTGCCCTCGAGGTGGGGCGCCAGCAGGTTCGGGGTGGGGCGCAAATCGTCGACGTGAATATGGACGATGCCATGCTCGAGTCCGTTGAGGCGATGAGCGAATTTCTGAATGTCCTGGCCAGTGATCCCGAGGTGTCACGGGTCCCGGTGATGATCGATTCTTCGCGTTGGGAAGTCCTCGAAGCAGGATTGCAACGCATCCAGGGTAAAGGTGTCGTTAACTCCATCAGTCTCAAAGATGGTGAAGACGAGTTCCGTCGTCGCGCCCGGTTAGTCATGCGCTATGGTGCGGCCGCGGTTGTGATGGCCTTTGACGAAGATGGGCAGGCCGACTCGTACGAAAGGCGAGTGGCGATTTGTCAACGGGCTTGGCGAGTCCTGGTCGATGAAGAAGGGTTTCCACCCGAAGATGTTATTTTTGACCCCAACGTTTTTGCCGTGGCCACGGGACTGTCCGAGCATAACGCTTACGCCGTGGATTTTATCAAAACCTGCCGCGCCATTAAAGAAACAATGCCTGGCGCCTTGATCAGCGGTGGTATCAGTAACCTGAGCTTTAGCTTTCGCGGTAATGATACCGTGCGCGAAGCCATGCATTCGGTCTTTTTGTATTACGCCATCCAAGCCGGCTTGGACATGGGCATCGTCAATGCGGGCCAACTCGCGGTCTATCAAGAAATTGAGCCTGAGTTGCTCAAGGCCGTGGAAGATGTGATACAGAACAATGACCCCGAAGCCACTGACCGTTTGCTTGATATCGCGGCGGGCTCAAAGGGCAAGAAAATTGATCGCAAAGAAGATTTGAGTTGGCGCGAAGGAACGGTTAACGAACGGCTGTCTCATGCGCTTTTGACGGGTGAAGCCGATTATATCGAAGTCGATACCGAAGAATCTTACCAAGCCGAGGGCTCGCCCATTAAGGTGATTGAAGGCCCGCTGATGGCTGGGCTAGACGAGGTAGGTGAACTCTTCGGTGCTGGAAAGATGTTCCTGCCTCAAGTGATCCGGTCGGCGCGGGTCATGAAAAAAGCGGTTGCCGTTTTGGATCCTTATTTAGAGGCCGAAAAAGACGGCGAGGTCATCGAAAACGGTCGGGTATTGATGGCTACGGTGAAGGGTGACGTGCACGACATTGGCAAAAACATTGTTGCGGTGGTGCTCGGTTGTAACAACTACGACATCATTGACCTTGGCGTCATGGTGCCGGTCGATCGCATCATTGAAACAGCGATCGCAGAAAAAGTTGACATCATCGGCCTGAGCGGACTGATCACGCCTTCATTGAGTGAAATGACTCACGT
>JBLIOK010000033.1:0-12856 GCA_047639735.1 Candidatus Krumholzibacteriia bacterium
TTACGTTGATAACTTGATCCGTTACGTTGATAACTGCACCGGTAAAACTGAGAATATAAGTTATGATTTATCACCGTCAGGTGGAGAATCTTGCGACGCTTTTTTGCGCACCGCCTCGACGTTCACCGCTTCAGACGCAGCAGCGCCTAAAGTAGTGTTCTTTATCTCTTCATATATTTCGTGACGATGAACGGGTATCGAGCGGGGTGCATCGATGCCAATTTGAACCTGGTCACCGCGGATATCGACAATCATAATCGAGATATTGTCTCCGATCATAATTTTCTCGTTCCGCTTGCGGCTGAGAATGAGCACGGGACCTCCCTGTCCTGTCTCGGAAGCGTTTTCAACTGGGCTTGGTCATCATGACTAAGCAAACTGGGTGTTCCAGTATTGAACGCTTCGGTACTGGGCTAAACGCCGACTATTTCTGGGGTGTTGTTCTCTGTGGCACTGCTTTTCGAGCCACTCAACGCGTCGGTCGAACCTGTTTCCAGATTTGCAGTTTCCCCGCTCTCTGATTGAACGGCAAGCCCAAATTTCAAGTAATTGATCTCTTGGCGTAGATTGTAGCGCGGATCGTCCAAAGTGAGCTGAACACCACGGCGTGTGGAAACATCTATCATCAAGGGAGCCAGTAAGTTACCGGTTATCCGGTCACCGCCTGAATGCACAGTGGTGATAATCAAGCTCGCGACGTTGTTCAGGTCCGTATTTTCCAAAGCAGAGAGCGCATCGGTTCCGAGCGACACCTCGTATTGGTCTTCAAAAAGCGCGGCTTCGCTTATGGGGAAACCAAAATCAGCACGATTAAGCGACTGGAACCACTTCATGGGGATGTCGTCATCCATGTCCAGAATCAACCACTCACGCAAATCTGGCAGGCCAATCAGGCCGGCCTCAAGATGAATGACATCTTCTTCCCGGTAGTCGAGCTCGCCAAACCGGACGGTTGTGAACTTCGCCATCTCAAACTCCTCGTTCTCGTGCGTCGGAAGATTCCAACTCACTATTTTTTAACGCAAGAACTGCATCAAATTCATTTGGTAAAGTCTGCTCGTTACTTGCAAACTTGCTTGATAACTTGTTTCGGCCCGACTCAAGTCAGAAGCCACCTGGGCAAAATCAGCGTCTTGTTCGAGAGAAAGATTGCTCTTTAGCCGCACTTCGCGCTCGCCTAAAACTTCTTCTGCCCAATTCAAATCCGTTTGACGCCCGCCATTTTTCAACAACAACTGTTGGATTGAATTTTCTAATTCAGCGATTTCACCAAGGGCCCCCAGGACCGCAACTTTGTCGCCGTTATTCAGGGCCAGCTGCAAATCCTCTAGCATGCCAAAGAGACGTACTGGAGAACCAGATCCCAAAATTCCCAATGTGGTTGCCGTGTTGGAGCTGTCGCCATCACTGATCTTGAATGCTTCAGGGCTGCTGCCAATAACCACAAGTGAACTGCCTTGGATATCGACTTCCATACCAGGAACAGTCGAAGCGAACGCCGAACTGATGTCGCCGATCGTCAAAGCGGCGCTCAGATCAACATTGTAGGTGCTCCCCTGCCATTCAACATCGACAGTGCCCAAAGGCAACTTGCCTGCCAACGACTCGATGCGCGACAGTATCGTACTTGAAACGGGTTGCGGTCGAATGTCGAGCCCGGTGTAGGTGTCACCCTCTGACGAGCCAAGGAGCCCTAGGCTGGCAGCCGTAGAGCCCTCGCCTGCTTCAGTTACCGTTAGCGGACCTGTGCCGGCAAGATGCAGAGCGGTGCCGTCAAAACTGATGGCAGCCGTAACGGCCCCTCCCGTTTGGGCTCCAACCATATTGAGGATGTCCTCCAGAGTCGAGGCGCCAGTGAGGTCAATATTGAATGAGTTGTTGGCGCCATCTTCAATAACCAGGGAGCCGGTATCCCAGCCTTTATTAAGATTGATATCATTGAGCAAGACAGGGCCCGTTAAACGCGGCGCCATATCAGTCCCACCCGTGAGCGTGGAGCTTTGACTGCCCATAAAAACATCGCCAGGAATATTCACGGCCATCGTGCTATTTGGGCCAGTTCGGCTGAATGTCTCCAGGTCATCGCCTGCATAACTCACCCTACCGCCTGACTTCGTAAACGGCAAATTGCCGGCCGACCTGCCAGCAAAGATAAAATTGCCTTCGACAGAAGTGTTGAGCACTTCGAGCAGTCGGTCTACCATATGGTCGACTTCTGTGACCGTAGTCCGCATGGAGTCCGGTGTGCCCAACGCCGAAGCTTCGCGCAAGGCGATGACTCGTGCATCGGCCAAAACGTTGCTCACGTTCTGCAGAGCCGTATCAGTGCTGTCGACGAGAACCCGGCTGCGGTCGACGTTCTTCCGATAACCATCGTTATTTGCGATGAGAGAATTGTAGCGCTGAATCAAACCAACCGAGCGCGGATCGTCGGCAAAGCTATTGACACGACGCAGCGTGCTGGCCATCCGTTGCTGCTTCAAAACCGAGCCAAGGCTACGGTTCAAATCACCAACAAAAATTGATGAGAGGTAACTGTCTGTAATGCGGAAGGTCATCGCTTACCTCTCTAGACCATATTCAGCAAAGTGTCGTACATTTGCTGAACAGTTGAAATGATTCGGGCGGCGGCGTTGTAACTGTTTTGATACCGCACCATATTGGCGCCTTCTTCGTCCAGGCTCACGCCCGAAACACTGGCTATCCTTGTTTCTAAAGAAGCCACCACATTAGCTTGATTTTCCACCATGAATTGGAAGCTGCTGCGGTCGCTGGCGACGCCGACGAGTAGAGTTCGGTAGTTATCGCCGATTGTTTTTTCGTCTTCGCCAAAGGCACTCATAGCCGCGAGATTCGCCAGCTCTAAAGCCAGGGTATTGTCACCGAGGTCGGAAGTGCGTCCGGTGGCGACCAGATCATTGTCGTTCAGCAAGGCATTGTTGATTTCGATGGTGTGCATGTCTGTCCCGGTAAAGAAGGCCAATCCGCTACTGGCATTCGTGCGCCCTTGGGTATGCAACGAATTCACTTCTTCAATGACTTGGGCCGCAACTTTATTGAGGCCTTCACGAACATCGTTGACTTGCACATCCCGGCTGTTCATAAGTCCTTGCAGGCGGCCGGGGCTCAGTCTCACTTCAGCTTTGTTGCTGCCGGTGACAACCAACAATTCGTACCCGTGATCGGTTTTACGGTAGTCGGTGGCCAGTTCGGTCACCTGGTCGCGAGCGACCATCGTGCGACCGGCCAGAATCAAATCGATACTGCCATCATCTCGCTCGAGAGTGGAGACGTCGGCGATTTTTGAAATTTCAGTGATCAGTTGATCGCGTTGATCGCGCATGTCATTGGCCATGCCCCCACCAGCCTCAGCACCCATGATCTGCTTGTTCATCTCCCCTACCGCGGCCAGCATTCCGTTGAGATTACTGATTTCGGCCTGAATTGAGGATTCGATCTCTTTTTCGAGATTATCAAGCGAGCCATTGATACTGTGGAAATCGGTGACGAGTGTTTGCGCCGCGGAAATCACATTGGCTTTCAAGTTGGTGTTGATCGGGGGTTGCGCCAATGCGTTCCAGCTGTCGAAAAATTTGGTCATCGCATTGCCCAAATGATCATTGTCAACAGAACCCAAAATCGCTTCGATTTCGTAGAGGGTGCCATCGGTTTGGGCAAAGTCTTGGAGACGAGATTGCTGAACGCGCATATTGTTCACCAAGTATTCGTCTTGGATGCGCCGGATATTTTGCACTTCAACGCCCTGTCCAATGGCACCGTA
Organism: Candidatus Krumholzibacteriia bacterium; assembly: GCA_047639735.1. Classification (GTDB taxonomy): domain Bacteria; phylum Krumholzibacteriota; class Krumholzibacteriia; order LZORAL124-64-63; family LZORAL124-64-63; genus JAGRNP01. Next base: position 3,782 of record JBLIOK010000033.1, read on the forward strand.
TGGTGTCAGTGCAGGACGCCGCGCAGAAAATTGCACCAACTGGCGATTATAGCCACGAGTATTGGCATTCGAAATGTTGTGACCCGTTGTGGCCAGCCCCGCCTGCGCTGCAAAAAGCGCTGACAGTCCACTGTCCATTATTGAATTCAATCCAGGCATGGCTAATCCTCTCAGGCCTGTTTGACCAGGAAGCCACCGGGGCCTCGGTCAGCGGTCTTGGCATCGTCGCCGTAACATCCGGATGGATCTTTCAAGACGCCGTCTTTAAAGATCTTCGATTCCTCATGAGCCAAATCCAAACAAAACTCGGCTAAGTTGCGGTTCAGTTCATTTTGTCGCGCCAAGTGCGCCACCGTTAATTTCAACTGGGCTAGCGAAGCTTCGATTCTAGTTTTCGTAACTGGAAGAGCATGGTCGAGCAGATCGTTCACTTGGGCTGGCGGCAATTGCACGCCGGCATTGGTGGCCATTTGTGATATCAAACGTTCCCTCGCGATTCGCGAGCGATCGGCGGCCGGCAAGTGTCGGCTCCACTCAGATGCGTTGGCGTCCAGACGGTCCACATCTTGCCGCTTCATGTAAGAATTCTGTCGCCACGCCAAACGCAATAAACGCCGATAATGAGATTCTTCAGTATCTATCAAGGCATTCAATTGTAGGCAATTGGCCTCGAGTTCGGCCGCTGGAAGTGTGTTGCTGTTCCTGTTCAATGTCCTGGCTCCCTCAGATGGGGTGGCGAATAAAGATTCCTTATTCGTTCATGCGTGATTTATTAGCGAAACTTGTGCCATCGCTGAGCTTGTGGTAGAGCTCGGTAACTCTTTTGACGTATCGTTGGGTCTCTGGGAAGTCTGGAATTTGACGTCCGGCTTTATCAACATTGCCGGGGCCCGCATTGTAGGCCGCTAAAGCGAGGTCCAATTGGTCGTCATATCTGCGCATAAGTTTCGCAAGATAGTCGGCACCTCCATGCAGGTTTTGGCCAGGACTAGTTGCGTCCGAAACGCCCACTTCGGCGGCAGTGCCGGGCATTAATTGCATCAAACCTAGCGCGCCTTTGGGGCTGCGGGCAGCTGGGTCACCACCCGATTCTGCCATCACTACGGCCAGCAACAACGCTGGGTCCACGCCTGATTTGACCGACGCGCTCCCCAACTCGAATTCAAAACGTGAGAGTGTACCGGCCACCGCGGTTCCGGTCGATTTTGCGGCCCCTCGCAAGCGCGCCATCTTAGCCACTTGTTCACCCACGGGCGACATTTGTTCATAGCGGGATATCTGTGCAATGGGAGCTGGCGGACCAAACAACGGGGAATCTGGTTCCGGAAGGGAACCTGAATCGATGCCGACAGCTTGACGCTCCGCGGCTGCTTTGGCCAAGGCTTCAGACGCTGCTTTGGCGTCGACGTTCTGGGAAAATTGTTGGATGATCAAATCGGCGATACCCAAGCCAGCCTTACCGGTCGCCATGGACTTGGCCATTTCAGCATCGTGCATTTGACGATAAAACTTCGTCGCTCCCCCGCCGTTAAACATCTTGTTGTCGGGAACAGTTTTACGCATGGCTTTCATGAGGGTATTCATAAAAACAGCCTCAAAGTCTTTGGCCGTCTTTTCCAGTCCCGCCAAAGTCTCTTTCGTAGGTGCTTCGGATTCAAGGCGCTGCAACTTAGCTTGATCGGCCCCGGCTTGGGCTTGATCTAGCAGCAGACTTGAACTTGAAAAATTTCCTACGTCCATAACTGTCACCTACATCAAGATCAGTTCGGCCTGCAAAGAACCGGCACGTTTGAGGGCTTCCAAAATCGCAATGATGTCACGAGGACTCGCTCCAATGTCGTTGAGCACGCCGACGACATCGGCAACGGTGCTTGTGTCAGGCACCCGAAGCACGCGGGCGTCCTGGTCCGAAACATCTGTATTGACGTCGGGTACGACGACGGTGTCGCCGGTGCGACTGAATGCGCTTGGTTGACTAACATCGTAATAGGTTGAGACAATGACTTTAAGCGTGCCATGAGCCACGGCAGCTTCTTTAAGCTGGACGTTTTTGCCCACAATGATCGTGCCCGTTCGTTCGTTGAGCACAACACGCGCGACAGCGTCGCTAGTCGAACGTAAAGCCCCCATGTCTGCCACAAACCCAACGGGATTGCTGATATAGTTTTCAGGCAAGCTGACATCAATTCGTTGAGCATCGTGAGCAACCGCGACTCCACTGCCAAATTGGCGATTTATCGATTTGGCGACTTCATTGGCCGTCGAAAAATCAGGGCTATGGAGCAACCAGGCGAAGGTTCCGTCCCGCATAAATTGACCGTTGAGCGGAACTTTTACGGTGCCCCCATTCGACACGAGTCCTGCTTGAGCGTGGTTTTTACGAAAGCTGTTGTTGGCGCCACTCTTTATATTAAAGCCACCAATAGAAACACTGCCTTGAGCCAAGACGCAGATCGTGCCGTCAGCCGCCCGAAGTGGTGTCATAACCAGCTCGCCACCCTCGAGGCTCGAGGCGTCGTTCAGGCTATTGACCTTGATATCTATTTTTCCGCCAGCACTCAGGTTGGGGTCAAGGTTGGCTGTCACAATTACCGCGGCTACGTTTTTGGCTTTCAATTCCCCAGCGCTCACCGTGACATCCAGTTTTTCTAACAACGTGGCGATGGAATTACTCGTGTTTTCCGCGCTCCCGCTGTCACCCGAACCATTTAGTCCAACCACAAGGCCGTAACCAATCAGGGCTTCGCTAGTGGTGCCTTGCAAGAAGGCCAGATCTTTGATGCGGGATCCATCGGCGGCCCAACTCAAGTTAGTTGTGAGCAACAGCGACAGGATAGCCACGAGGTTGAGAAATCGGTTTCGCTTCAGCATTCTAAGCTCCTAGAATAACCAGTTGAGGATTTTTGTGATGACGCCAGGTTGGGCTGAATCAGAAACCATTCCCGAACCGTTGTAAGCGATCATGGCATCAGAAATGAACGTGCTAAGAATCGTGTTTTGCGGCGTGATGTCACGGGCACGGCAGACTCCTGTTATCTCGATCAATTGTTTTTCACCATTGATGTTGACCATCCGAGTGCCCTCTAGGCGATAGTCCCCGTTGTGCAGGACCTCAATAATTCGGGCCGTAATTTCAGCACGCAAGCTGCCGCGCCTTTGTGTGTCACCGTCGCCTTTAAATTTGTTTTCTACAGACATGTCCCAAGGTTTGAGAAAATTCAGCATACCCAAACCTGGGCCGCCTGAAGATTCGCTTTTGTTGTCGGCTTTGGTATTAGCCTGAGCCTTGGCCGAACTTTCTTCTATGATCAAGATCGTGATCAAATCACCAAGCCGGCGGGCTTTGATGTTGGTGACCAAAGATTCGCCTGTGGAGAAATCGATCAACGGCGTTTTGGCGTGAACAGGTCCCGCCATAACGAAAGAGATCACCAAGGCGATTGTCATTTTGTAACCGATATTCATCTCTGTCACCTTCTCCATTGCACAAGTCCGGGCCCTGCCACTTTGGCATTGACCAAGCGTCCGGTCAGTTCGTTTCGAATAGGTATTGTTTGGCCAAGACAGCCATTTTGTCGCGCTAAGCCTCGAACCGTAACGGCAACTTTTCCCCGCACGACCATAAGCTCAACCATATCACCGGCTAAAATCAAAGGCGTCGACGACATGTCTGAATCACGCAACAAGTGTCCCGCTGTCAGAGTATTGGTTGAACTGGTGCCCAGCAGCGAACCGCGTCCCGACACCACGCCGCTAGGAAGGTCAGAAAGATCCCGCCATTCCCACGAAAAATGTGCGGCATCCAGCGGTGTGTCTTTCTGGACTTCGCCCTTGCTGAGCGGAACTTCGTCAAAACTGTGCAGGTCGACCGTGACGGTGAACGGCTTGCGTTGTTCTTCAGCAATGAGCACGACTCTCACCAAATTACGACCTGGCGACAACGGTGTCGTTTGTAAGACTTCCACTCGCCAATCGCCTTGGGCGGAAATCCGCAGGCTAGGCGTTTGGATTTCTAACCATGAATGGGGCGCGCCTGGTATTGCGGCTGGCACGACGTTTTGGAGCGCAAGACGGATCTCCGTAATCACGTGATCGGTGGTGAGCTCTCGACCTTCGAATATCAAGCGGCAGTCTTGTGCCCCTTGCATCATCACGCCGCTGCTTAATCCAGCAGTGACAAGCTTGCGCAGAATAAAACGTCTGGAAATGGTCACGGTTGTATTGGGTACGCCGCCAGCATGAACCACCATATTCCCGGCCTGAGCTGGGACCGGAGCGGTAGTCACATCTCGTAATAGAGCTTTGCCACCACTGATGACCACGGTATCGGGCAATACCAGGCTCCACGGACGGGCAGCCAATGCACCAGAAGCCCATACAGCGCATAGAAGCACTACGGCGGCTCTGATGGCATGAATTTTTAAAGCGCTGTGAACCATGGTGCTCATTTACCTTTTAAGCCGGTTGACGGTTTGCAACATCTCATCGGCCATGGTGATTGTTTTGGAATTCAACTCGTACGCACGTTGGGCTGAGATCATATTCACCAATTCGTCCACCGTTTCAACGTTACTCATTTCTAGGAATCCACTGGTGGTTACGCCCATGCCATCGAGGCCTGGGTTGCCGAGAATCGGTGTGCCACTAGCAGGCGATTCCGCAAAAACGTTTCCGCCAAGAGATGCCAATCCCGCTGCATTCGGGAAACGAGCCAACTCCATTTGACCGATCTCTTGGACGCTGGACTCGTCTCCAAAAACCTGTACGCTGACAATGCCATCGCGAGAAATAGACAGCTCGGCCGCGTCTTCAGGCACTGTGATTTCCGGTTCCAAACGATAGCCAGCACTGGTGACAATTGAACGATCTGCATCGAGTTTAAAACTGCCATCACGCGAGTACTTGATCGAGCCGTCAGGCATCGAAACTTGGAAAAAACCGTCACCTTCAACCATCAAATCCAGAGGGTTATTGGTCGAAACCACCGTCCCTTGCCCAAAATTCTTGTTCGTTGCGACCAGTTTCACACCGTGCCCGATTTCAACTCGTGAAGGGTTGGCACGGCCTTCAGAATCAATCTGCCCACCGGGCATTACTTTCTCATAGAGCAGGTCCTGAAATTCGGGATGGCTCTTCTTGTAACCAGTCGTATTGACGTTGGCCAAGTTGTTGGCGATCGTATCGATGTTCATTTGCTGCGCCTTCATGCCCGACGCTGCTGTTCCCATGGCTCTGATCATCTTGTCTTCCTTTACTGCGGCCGCCGCGCGACCTGGCTTGCTTTGCCCTAGGCGCTAACCCGCGGCAAAGTGCTCACGGCCTTGCTCAACATTTCATCTTCAGTTTTCAACACGCTGCTTTGCACTTCAAATGCTCTTTGAGCCGTTATCATGGCGACCAAAGTGTTGATTGGGTTCACGTTGCTGCCTTCCAAATGGGACTGCGCCACGACCATTTCTTCGGGTGGCAGCGGCGTCGGCTCCATGTCTTCAGGATTCTTCAATATGCTGTTACCCAGGTGCTCAAGGCGGGTAGGATCGTCAAAGGTGACCAGCTTTAATCGTCCAGTGATCTTGCCGTCAACTGAGATAGTGCCGTCATTCGCTATCGAAAAGTCGTTGCCGCTAAGAGTGATGGCGCCGCCTTCACCTTGTACTGGCGAACCATCAGGCGTCGTCAGCTGCTTCTGGGAGTTCAGCGTGAAGGAACCGTTGCGGGTGTAAGCTTTTCCATCAGGGGTATCAATTTCGAAAAATCCGCGACCCATGACGGCCACATCGGTTTTGCGTCCGGTGGCGTTAATGGGGCCAGGTCGATTGTCCATCGCATGGTAGAGATCAGCACGCGATACAGGACTCCAATTGTCGCCACCGCCTCCAGCATTGGTTCGGTCGCTGCCGTTAGCCAGTAATTGTTCGCCTGTTCCACCAGTTGCGTTATCGCCGCTGCCCAGTTGGGCGACTCTGGTCAAAATTTGTTTGAATCCGGCAGAATTCACGTTAGCCAAGTTATTGGCCAGCGCATCAATCCTAACCTGTTCCATCGTCATCGCACGTTCGGCCGTATTCAAGCTTCTGATCATTTGCCTGCCCTTTCTGGCTAGCGGAATTCACCTAATGTCTCACGGCCATAGCGCAAAGCCTGTGCCCACGTTCACAATGAAAGTTCCGTCGGTTTATAAGATGCTGGCGGCAGAATTTGCCTAGCCACGCACGGTGCAGGAAGTCGATGGCAATGGATTTGTAGGCGGACTGGCGGGGTTTGTCGCTGGCATACGGAACTTTATGCCTATATGAGAAGAGGGTGAATCGCATGAAAACAAAAATCCCGCACAACCTAGTGGTTGGCGGGATATGTTAAGAACCAAGCACCCGGTGGGTGAATTATTGACGACTTAAGAAACGGGCTCTTCTACCTGATCTGCCGTATTTACGGCAATGGTATCCAGTTCTAGCGTCGTCATTAGTGGCAGCGTGAAGGTGAATGTGGAGCCTTTGTCTGGCTCGCTGATCACACTGACTTCGCCACCATGGGATTCTACCAATTTTTTGACAATAACTACGCCCAGACCAACACCCTTGATCGAGCGTTGGCGAGAACCGCGCGTGTACGGTTCGAATAAATCGGCAAGTTCACCGGCCGCCATTCCTATTCCACCATCTGAGACGGTGACTTCAGCCCATTCGTCACAGGGCTTGGCGGACATCTTGATCCAGCCCTCTTTTTGATTGTATTTGATGGCGTTACTGAGGAGATTGCGCAGAATTTGAGTCACACGCATAGGATCTCCATAGATCATCACTGGTTCATTCGGCAAATCCACTTCGACGGCGATCGACGAACCGTCGGCCATCGGTTTCAGATCAGCCGCGACTTCTCGAAGCAAGGCGCTCAAGTCGAAATCGCTGCGGCTGAGATTCACAAAACCAGCGTCGATCTTATTGATGTCTAGGAAATCATTGAGCAAGACCGTCATCTCGGTGATCTTGCGATTAACGCTGTCGAGAAAGTCCACCTGGGTTTCGTTCATCTCGCCGGTTTTGCCGGTGGCCATTAACGATACATATCCTTGGATCACTGACATTGGCGAGCGCAAGTCATGAGCGATCATGCTGTGGAAATCGGCCTTCATGGTTTCGGCTTCCACCATGCGAGTGATGTCGCGGAAGATGTACGCCATCGCTGTCTCGTCGTTGTCCAGTTGCATTTGTGCCGTGCGACCAGTCAGGTAGATTTCTTCATCGTCGATAGTGATGGAAAAACGAACGTCTTCGCGGACTCCAGAACGCATCCGCGCAACCAGATCATGATCGACGCCAAGCGTGGTGAGTATTTCCGTCATCGATTTGAACTGAGTCACTTCACGCGGCATCCGCAGCAAACTCAAGAAGGCCTGGCTGCTGATCAGGACTTTGTCGTCATTGCTACAGATGGCTACCGGCTCGTGGAGGTAGAGAAAAATTTGGTTAAGCTTGTCGCTCTCTTGCCGCAGCTTGTCTTGCAAATCCTTGATTCGCAAAAAAGCGCGAATCTTAGATTCCAATTCGGCGCCGCTGATCCCCTTGGTGATGAAGTCGTCCGCGCCCATTTCCAGGCCCCGAATGCGTTCGGCAGTATTGTCCTCAGCGCTGATCATGAGTATGGGGATGGCGCTGGTATTGTGGTGCCTGCGCAATATGCGACTGACGTCGAAGCCGTGCATTCCGGGCATTTCTTTATCGAGCAGGATCAGATCAGGCAAGATCTCCATGGCCATCCGCGCGCCTGTAGCGCCGTCGCCAGCCGTTTCGACTGTGTACCCTTTTTGGACAAGCAAATGCTTGAGTGAAGCGCGCTCGAGGGGTGAATCATCAACCACCAAAATCGTGCGTTCTTTAGTGGAAACCATGAATTAGCCAAGCCTTCTCGATTGAGCGAAACGAAACGGACCAGTGGCCTGAACAGTCACTAACCCTGTGTCTCCAAACAATCGGCAACTTTTTGGCTTACTTAAGTGATAATATAGCAGTTAGCTGAGGCTTTTCTGACTGAATCCTGGCGCTTGTCTGAGCTATTCGGCTTCTTCCAAAAGCATTGCGATATGCTTTTCCAAATTGGTCATGCCGTCAGATTCAATATGGGTGAAAAATACAGCAATTTCATATTCGCTGCAGTCTTCTTGATGAGCATCAGGCTCGCACCGGACAACGATTCCTTCACAAGGCACTGCTGCGAAATCAGGCTCCGAGGAACCAGCGGCTCCGGGCACCTTGACTTCTAGCTCCATCGCTAGCTTCGTCATAGGCTCAATAAAATGATCCGATTTAAAATAGATACCGGAGGTGCTGATGTTGATCGTTTCAAGGGTGGCCAGCTCGGAGGAACCGTCGGCCAGTGGAATTTTGACTTCCAAATTAAGATTGGCATCAACCCTGAGGGCGCGACGCTTTTCGCTATGATCCGTCATTTGAGAGACTCCCTTCCCTTCCACAAATACAATCAATCAGTTGCTAATCCTCATCAAGAATATAGAACAGCCTATTAGCCGGTGCAATAGCGATTAAACGCACTGCACCGGCCACTCTGGCTCAACTATTTCTTCTTGTGCCGGTTTTTCCGCAACCGCTTCTTGCGCTTGTGTGTCGCAATCTTTTTGCGTTTGCGTTTACGACCGTTAGGCATGCTTCTCCACCTTTAAACTGTTTATTGTCACACACGAATGCACGAGGGAGTCAGAGGTCCCCGTGCCTTGAGATTGTGCCCAAGATATGTCATCAGATTCCATTACACAACCACATTCGGCCGGTTTAACGCTGAAATCTTATGCACAAATTAGTCCTGATCTTTCAGGCGGGCTTTGATTTCGTTGGAAATCTTAAAAAAGGGCACCTTTTTTGCCGGCACTTGCACCGACTCGCCAGTGCGGGGATTGCGTGCGGCTCGGGCGCGACGGGTTTTGACTTTAAAACTGCCAAATCCACGCAATTCAACCTTGTCGCCTCGCACGAGCGACTTGCTGATATTTTCTAAAATGAGATTAACGATCATGCCGGTATCTTTTTTACGCACACCGGTTTCCCATGAAATCACGTCAAC
>JBLIOK010000034.1:0-12789 GCA_047639735.1 Candidatus Krumholzibacteriia bacterium
TCTTCGATTGACCGATCAGGCCCGAGGGTGATCGGCTTCGTGATCATGCCCGATTCGGACCGTTTCACTCGCTCGACATTGCCCGCTTGTTCCTTCGGCGTCATGTTTTTATGAATCACGCCCATCCCGCCCGAGCGCGCCAAAGCAATGGCCATCTCCGATTCGGTGACGGTGTCCATCGCCGCTGACAGCAGTGGAATTTGGAGGCGGATAGTTCTTGTCAGTTGCGTTGAAGTGTCGATTTCGGCGGGAATGACTTCCGAATAGCCTGGCACCAGGAGCACATCGTCAAAGGTTAGTGCCTCGCGAAACGACTTTTCTTGCATGAGTTCTTAAGCCTTCATAATGCCGATGAACGGCAGGTTACGGTACTTTTCATCATAATCTAGACCATAACCAATGACAAATTCATTGGGGATTTCAAAGCCTGCGTAGTGCAAAGGCACTTCGTTCAAGCGAGCCGATTTTTTATCCAACAAAGCCGCGACCCGAATGCTGCGCGGATTCCTGGTTTCCAATACTTTGATCAAATTATCGATGGTCAATCCGGTGTCGATAATATCTTCGACCAGGATCACATCCCGATCAGCGATGTTGGCGATCAAATCTTTTTCTATTTTCACCACACCCGAACTTTGGGTGCCCCCGCCATAGCTGCTGACAGCCATGAAGTCGACTTCGTGATCGACCGAAACGCACCGGGTCAGGTCGGCCAGAAAGGGATAGGCCCCTTTGAGAATGCAGACAAAAATAGGCGTCGAATCTTTATAGTCGCGACTGATCTCATTGCCCAATTGACGCACCCGTTTTTGGATTTCATCCGAGGTTATCAAGATCCGCTCAATAAAGTCGTACCGACGCATATATTCTTGGTCGTCAAAAGTCACGAGCCGCCTCCGGGTGGGTTCTCGAATACCGCTGACGGGGCCGTACCCGCTCGCAAGGCATCCCGTTCACGAATGATATTCTGGATTTTATTGGCGATCAGGTCAATAGCAACGCGGTTGTGGCCGCCTTCAGGAATGATCAGGTGCGCATACCGCTTGCTCGGCGAGACAAATTGCAAATGCATGGGCCGCACCACGGTCAGATATTGCTCCATCACCGATTCCATAGTCCGTCCACGTTTGGTGATATCACGTTTCATCCGCCGCAAGACACGTTCATCCGCGTCGACGTCGACGAAGAGGCGAATATCCATCATTTCACGCAAAGCCGGTGATTCGAGCACCAGAATACCTTCTACAAACACGATATCCGCCGGTTCACAAATCGCGGTCTCGGCCAAACGGCTGTGAATGGCGTAATCGTAGCGGGGCAATTGCACAGCACGCCCAGCTGTTAGTTCACCTAAATGATGAACTAAGAGCCTCGTTTCAAACGCGTTAGGATGATCGTAGTTGATCTCAGCGCGTTGTTCGAGGGGCAGATGGGAATTGTCGTGGTAGTAGGCGTCGTGATGAATGATTTGGATGGTTTTGCCCGGACAGGCTTCGCGCACCTTGAGGGCGACAGTGGTTTTACCGGAGCCTGAGCCGCCGGCGACGCCGATAATGATCGGCGGGAGTGGTGCCTGATCCTGAGGTTTCATGGCCGTAAAATACCCGCCGTTTTGGCCTCTGTCAATTTTCCTGTGCGAAGTTCTCGCCAAATTGCATTGGACCCACAGCCTAGGATGCTCAATAATTCGCAGGCGCACTCGATACACCCTATTTCAACCAAGGAACGCAGCGGTGGAAAATCTGATTTCTCTTTTAGGCGTCTTTGTCCTTTTAGCTCTCGCATGGGCATTTAGCGTCAATCGCAGGGCCTTTCCCTGGCGTATTGCAGGTTGGGGCTTGGGCCTGCAGTTCACTCTGGCGGTGTTGCTGTTGCGCACGCCATGGGGCACCACCTTTTTTGGCGTCGCTCGCAGTTTTGTCACCCGCCTGCTCAGTTTCACCGACGCCGGCACGGCTTTCTTGTGGGGGAACCTGTTCCGCACCAGCCCCGACCTGGTGGCCGAAATGAACCCCGAGGGCGGATTCGTCCAATTCACAAATTCTGTAACCGGTGACCTGATGCCGATCGGAACGGTCTTTGTCATCCATGTTTTGCCCACAATCATCTTCTTCAGCAGCCTGATGGCGCTTCTCTACCACCTTGGCGTGATGCAACGCATCATCACCGGTGTCGCCTGGGTCATGCGCCGCACCATGGGCACCAGTGGCAGCGAATCATTGAGCTGCGCGGCCAATATTTTTGTCGGCCAAACCGAAGCGCCCTTTGTTATCAAGCCCTACCTGCCAACAATGACCCGCAGTGAAATAATGGCCGTCATGGTGGGCGGGTTCGCCACAGTTGCCGGCGGTGTAATGGCCGCTTATGTGCGTTTTGGCATCGATGCAGGCCATTTGCTGGCCGCCAGTGTGATGTCTGCGCCGGCCGCTTTGGTTATCGCCAAAATCATGTATCCGGAAACGGAAACCTCACCGACCCAGGGCGAAGTGAAGCTGGTTGTGCCCAAAGAATACTCCAACGTGCTGGACGCGGCGGCTGGCGGAGCGAGCGCCGGGTTGAAGCTGGCGGCGAACGTGGGCGCCATGTTGCTCGCTTTTATCGCCCTGGTGGCCATGGTGAATTTTGGGTTTGGATTAGTCGGCCTATCGCTGGAACAGATCTTTGGCTGGATCTTCTCCCCCATCGCCTGGGTGATGGGTGTTCCCTGGTCCGAGGCATCGGTCTTTGGCAACCTCTTGGGGACTAAGATTGCCGTTAACGAATTTATGGCCTACATCAGCTTGGCGGACGCGGCCGAGGCAGAAACCTTGTCCCCCCGTAGTCAAGTGATAGCCACTTATGCTCTGTGCGGCTTTGCCAACTTCAGCAGCATCGCAATTCAAATTGGCGGAATAGGAACCATCGTACCCGAGCGGCGCGGCGACGTGGCGGCCCTCGGATTAAAGGCTATGTTTGGCGGCGCGCTCGCTTCGTGGTTAACCGCGACTGTCGCTGGCGTATTGGTGGGTTAAAATGGCAAGGTTGCAGCTCAAACCGTTGGCGGTATACCCGTTTTCAACGGAACAAGTGGTTCGCACGACGGACCTCAATTACGGAGGGCACCTGGGCAACGATCGGGTCCTTACGTTGGTGCATGAAGCTCGCGTGGCCTGGTTGGCCCATCATGGCTGGAGCGAGCACGATTGCGCCGGGTCCGGCTTGATCATGGGCGACGCCGGTTTGGTCTTCAAAAGCGAGGCCTTTGCTGGCGACCGGCTAACCATTGACGTGGGTGCCAGTGAAGCGACACGTTCGGGTTTCCGATTGCATTTCCGGCTAAGCCGCGTCACCGCTGATGGACACGACGCCATCGCCTTGGTAGAAAACGGCATGATCTGTTTTGACTACACCGCCCGCCGCATCATGCCCTTGCCGGCAGCGGTGGCCACACTTTGCGCCGATTGAAGGCAGGAGCCGACTTGAGCGACACTCCGCAGCGGATAACGAGCCTCCAGAATGATCAGGTCAAAGCCCTGGTTCGGCTGCGCAATCGTCGCGAACGGGATGAAACGCAACTGCTGCTCATAGAAGAGCCCTTGGTTATTGCACGCGCAATGGCCGCCGAATATCCTTTGGCCAAACTGTATATTTGTCCTGAATTAGTGCCAGATGAGGATCAAGACTTATTGCACACATTAAAAACGGTTGTCGAAGAAATTGTCGAAGTGCCTCCAGCGGTGATGAATAAAATTTCCTATCGTGAGTCTTCGACGGGCTTGATAGTGGTAGCCACCCAGCGCCATCAGTCATTATCTGAATTGAAGGTTGATGCCAGCTCTCCCGCCTTGTTTGTCATTCTGGAGGGTGTTGAAAAGCCAGGCAACTTAGGGGCTGTCTTGCGTGTCGCTGATGGTGCCGGCGCCAACGCCGTGATCATCTGTGGCAAAGGGGCCGATGTGTTCAACCCCAATGTTTTGCGTGCGAGTCGGGGCGCCAACTTCGCCATGCCGACCGTCCAATGCAGTCACGAAGAATTGCTGATTTTTTTGGCTGCCGAGAACATCCAAACCGTAGCAACCAGTCCCGCAGCCGACGGCGCTTGGGATCAGGTTGATTTGACGGGCTCCGTGGCTATTTTCTTAGGCACCGAGCACGATGGTCTAAGCGACGAATTATTGCACAAAGCAACCGCTCGGATAAGCTTGCCCATGCTTGGGGTAGGCGATTCCTTGAATGTGGCCACCACGGCGGCCATCTTACTGTTCGAAGCAGTGCGCCAACGTCGAGCCAACCATTGATCACAGGAAGGATCGTGCGATGACCAATACATTCTACAACGACTTTGACCGCGAAGAATTGGTGGCACGTCCGGAGGACTACCGGTCCAACTTTCAACGCGGCCGTGATCGCCTGATCCACAATGCCTCTTTTCGCCGACTGCAGGCCAAAACACAGGTCTTCCTTTCGGGCGAATACGACTTTTACCGCACACGCTTGACGCACAGCATTGAAGTTGCGCAAATCGCCGGTTCAATTGCGCGGTACTTAAACAGCAAAAGCGCTCTGCTCAACCACAGCTTTCACATCGACTACGCCTTGGTCGAAGCTTCGGCCCTGGCCCATGATATTGGGCACCCGCCATTTGGCCATGCCGGTGAAACACGTTTGCATTCATTGATGCGCCCCTGGGGTGGCTTCGAAGGAAATGCCCAAACATTGCGCTTGATCACCGAGATCATATTCACCAGCGGAGGCAACCGACGCGGGCTGAATCCTACCCGGGCCTTCATCGACGGCGTGCTCAAATACAAAACGTTGTACAGCGAATGGGACGATCCGAAAAAACATTTCATTTATGATGACCAGGTCAAGTACTTGGAGTTTGTTTTTGACGGACGCGCATTCCCTGAAGAGCTCACTCCCGGTAAAATGCGCAACAGCTTTCGCAGCCTCGAATGTCAGATTATGGATTGGGCGGACGACACCGCATACAGCTTGAACGACCTGGTGGACAGTGCCAATGCTGGCTTTATCACCATCGGCAAAATAAACCGGTGGGCCGCCGACGAGCAATTGAGCAGCGAAGAGTCGCAAATTCTTGATGACCTGATCGCTTCGCTGAGCCGTGGCGATTTGGAACGGGTCATGAATCGAAAAATCGGCTCCTTCGTTTCGGCCTGCACATTGATTGAACAGCAAAATTTCATGAGCAACAGCACGAACCGTTATCGCTTTGGTATCGAAGTTGATCCCGACGTCGTTCGTGAACAGCAACTTTATGCGAAGTTGGCCGTTAATCTGGTCTTTCGATCACCCCAAGTTTGTCAGTTGGAATACAAGGGCGGCCACATGTTGGAGCGCCTATACAACGCCTTGGCCGACCACTACCTCGGCGACGACAAGACCCCGCTATCCTTGTTATCACAAGATTTCGAAACTGAAATGAAAGAAGCTGGCGACGACTCTCAGCTCCGTGCCCGTATCATCTGCGACTACCTTGCTGGCATGACTGACGGCTTTGCCATCCGAATTTACAAACGCCTTTTTGACCCTGATTTTGGCTCGATCGTGGACTTGGTGTGAGCCGAACCCTGCTCCTAATATTATTTTTGATGGCGGCTTTTCTCGGAACGGGAATGGTCAGCGCACCGGCTTGCGCCCAAGAAGCGAATACCGACTTGGCAGTCGAACAGTATGTGCCTCACACGGAAACGATTCCAGGCAAAGAGGGCACCTACTTCTTCTACAAAGGGTATGACTACGGCTCTCAGTCGTTGATCTCGCCTTTGCGCTTGGTGATCAACGGCGGCTTTGGCATTATGCAAGTCAGCAGCCGCCACAACAAGCCTGGCGACATCATGTACGGGCGCGGCATGCGCAATGTGACCAAAAATATACTCAACCCCCACTGGTCCATCAGCGTTAATGGATTTTGGGATTTTCTTTCCCGCGAAGTGATCCCTATTTCGGTCAATTCCGGCAATGCACAATACTGGCCCAACTACATGAACCACTTGTTTGGTGGCGGCATGAGTTTCCGCATGATGCAGGAATACTTTCGTTACAATGAGTTCTCGCACCCTACCGCCTGGGCTGGCGTCACAATTTTTGCGTATCATTTTCTGAACGAAGTTGTTGAAAACGACGGCTATTCAGGTCCTTCGACCGACCCTGTGGCCGATTTCTGGATTTTCAATCCGGCCGGAATCCTACTGTTCAGCAACGAAAAAGTGGCGCGGTTTTTCAGCAAGACATTGCACATGGCAGACTGGTCATTTCAACCGATCTGGATCCCCGGCAGCGATGAATTGGTCAATAACGGGCAAAATTATTCGGTCAAACTTCATCTCAATAAAAAAGGAAGCACGAGCCTCTTCTATCATTGGGGCACACACGCTGAACTCGGCCTGAGCTTCACTCGGCCGAGCGGCTATGCCTATTCATTTGGATTAGGATTGGTCGCCAAGAACTTGTTGGAGATCGATGAGATCAGCAAGACTGTAGACTTAGCAGCATCTGGCGGAGTCTTTATCGACAAAAACAATAGCCTGATGGCCTCGCTGCTTTTTGCGCGCACAAAAGACTATCGATATCGTCTAAATTTGTATCCCGGCTTGATCAAAGTCGGCCCGCTGCGCCCAGGCTTCTACGCTTCGGTTAACGAGGACAACCGTTTTCTCTTCGGTGTCACCTTTGGCACGCTGCGGCACCTGCCAGTGGGCGTCGGTGCCGCCTTTAACGAAATCGAATAAGCTCGAACTCTAAGAAGCTTTGATTTTGTTGAGCGCCGAACCAGCCACAAACCAAGCCACTTGTTCTTCGGTCATCGTGTGAGCCAAAACGATACTGTCGTGGCTGCCATCAGCGTGATGCACCTTGCACTGCACTGGGCTATCAGGCGCCAAGCCAGCCAAACCCAGCAGGTCAAACCGATCTCCTTCTTGGATGAGATCGTAATCGCCAGGGTTAGCAAAGGTGAGCGGCAAGACACCCTGTTTTTTCAAGTTTGTTTCGTGAATACGAGCAAAGCCGCGCACAATGACCGCCGCACAATTGAGATGGCGAGGTTCCATGGCAGCGTGCTCGCGGCTCGAGCCTTCGCCGTAGTTTTCATCTCCGACGACAACCCACTTCAAACCACGTTTTTTGTAGTCTCGGGCAGTAGCCGGTACGGCATCATAATCGCCGGTTTCAATATTCTTAACGCTGTTGGTTTCATTCGTGAAGGCGTTGACGGCGCCGATCAGCATGTTGTTGGAAATATTATCCAGATGGCCACGGTACTTTAGCCAAGGGCCGGCCATGCTGATATGATCAGTCGTGCACTTACCGAGAGCTTTGATCAACAATGGCAATCCGTGGAAATCATCGCCATCCCAAGCCCCGAAGGGTTCAAGTTCGGCGATGCGGTCGCTGTCGGGGTTAATTATAATATCCACATCGATGGCCTCAGTAGGCGGGCTCTGGTACCCATCATTGGCGCTGACAAAACCGTTGGCTGGCAATTCATCGGCCACCGCCGGAGATTTCAGATGCACCTGTTCGCCATTCTCATTGGTTAAAGAATCAGCCAATGGGTTGAACTTCAAAGTGCCAGCCAAGCCATAGGCCATGACCACTTCGGGGCTGCCAATAAATGAGTGGGTTTGCGGATTGCCATCCGCCCGCTTCTTGAAATTTCGGTTGAAGCTGGAGATGATGCTATTGACTTGGCCGTCTTCCACGTCGTCGCGTTGCCACTGACCGATGCATGGTCCACAAGCGTTGGTCAAAACCGTAGCGCCCACGGCCTCTAAATCCGCGAGCTGGCCATCGCGTTTGATCGTTTCGTAAATTTGTTCACTGCCAGGCGAGACCCATAACTTAGATTTCATCTTTAAGCCTTGAGCCGTTGCTTGCCGAGCAACATCGCTAGCGCGGCAGATATCTTCGTAACTGCTATTGGTGCAACTGCCGACCAAGGCCGCGGTCAACTTTTCGGGGTAACCTTCGCGCTCCACATCGGCCGTCATTTGCCCGACTGGGCGCACCAGGTCGGGCGTGTGCGGCCCCACCAAATGCGGCTCCAAGGTCGTCAAATCAATTTCAACGATTTGGTCATAGTAATCAGCCGGGTTGGCCAATACTTCGGCGTCTGCCACCAACAGGTCGGGGTTGGCCTCGGCCAGATCGGCAAGGTCAGCACGGCCGGTGGCGCGCAGGAATTTGCCCATGCGTTCGTCGTAGGGGAAAATGCTCGTCGTGGCGCCTAACTCAGCTCCCATGTTGGTGATGGTCGCCTTGCCAGTGCAACTGAGTTCGGCCGTACCCGGGCCAAAATATTCAATGATGGCGTTGGTGCCGCCCTTTACCGTCAAGATGCCGCAAAGTTTTAAAATCACATCTTTGGGGGCCGTCCACCCGTTCAATTTTCCGGTCAGTTTGACCCCGATCAGCTTAGGGTCTTTGACTTCCCAATTCATGCCCACCATGACATCCACGGCATCGGCGCCGCCGACACCGCAGGCGATCATTCCGAGCCCGCCACCGTTGGGTGTGTGGCTATCAGTGCCAATAATAAGGCCGCCGGGGAAAGCATAATTTTCCAAGACGATTTGGTGAATGATACCCGCGCCCGGCTTCCAAAAGCCCATCTGATAGCGAGCCGAGGCTGAACTCAGAAAATGGTAAACTTCTTGATTGGCGGTCAAGGCAAACGCCTTGTCATAGTCGGCGCCCTTGTGAGCCAATAGCAGATGGTCACAATGAACGGTCGTTGGTACGGCAGTTTCATCACGCCCTGCTTGCATGAACTGCAAGATCGCCATTTGCGCGGTTGCGTCTTGCATAGCTACGCGATCTGGGCGCAAAGCCAAGGTGGCTTCGCCGCGCTTCAGTTCCTGATTTTCCGGATCGGCCAGATGACCAAAGACGATCTTTTCAGACAAGGTCAGGGGGCGCTTCAAACGTCCGCGGACGACATCCAGGCGTGACCGTGACGTTTCATAAACTTTGGTCACCATTTCTTTGGTGGTTTCGATAACCATGCTGGTTCCTCCTGAAGGTTCTGAAGACGCGTCAAGTGCGTGTGGCTGGCTACGGTGAATTACCGGAAGACATGTTCCCAAAAGGCTTGTCGCTTGGCGACTTAACGCCCTTCGAGCAACCGGTCACCGAGAATGCGCGGCAAATCCGCGTCAAAGATTTCTTTTCGCGAAGCTTCGATGTCGTATTCAACGCGCTCGAAGTTGATCTCGTGCGCAACCCGGTCCCACCACAAAAAGCTGGCGCGAGGATCGCTATCGCGAGGCTGCCCGACGCTGCCTGGGTTGACGAGATTTCGCTCACCTGATTTCAAGGGGTAGGTCCCGACCCGAGCTCTTTCAAATTGATGGCCATCAAATATCACCGGGTGATGAGTGTGGCCAAAAAAGCACACGCCAGCGCCTTCGGCTTTCTTCAAGGTCTCACTGGCTTCTTGCAAATCGTCGAGGTAGATCAAATAGCGATCGCGGTCATCGGGCGCCCCGTGCACAAATTTTCCCGCACACATGGTGTCTTTGGCGGCTCCGGCCAGATTCCTAGACGTGGGCAAGTCAGCGAGCCATTGCAGAGACTCAGCGTCCAACAAGTCCCGATTATGTTCTACGGCGGCCAATGAGTAGATATTGAAGTCAAGGCTTTGCGAGCCGTCAGCCACCAATGCATCGTGATTTCCTTGCACCGACGCGATATCGTTCTCGCGAATAATCTGCAAGCATTCGACTGGGCGAGCGCCGTAGCCAACGATGTCGCCTAAACAATAGATGGCGTCCACGCCGATTTCTTTAGTGCGTTTCCAAACGGCTTCTAAAGCGTGCAGATTGCTATGAATATCTGAAATAACCGCGATACGATTCATAAAAGTCCTCTGGGCGAATCTCTATAGAAGAGTTGGTCGGTTGATACTCGGGTTGAGCCATTATACACATTAAACCAGAGGATTGGTTGACCAAATCCCCCCACTGTGTCGTATACTCATCACAACCATATGCTTCCGGCGAGATATCTGCAATCTCGCGCTGTGTTTTTTCGAAAACCAAATCTGAGGACATCTTTCACTATGGACCTGAGTCTCACCGAAATAAACGAAGCAGTTGTTACCAAAGCCGCTGCGCAATGCCGAGAAAAAGGCGTCCTGATCCCAACGATTGCCCAAATGAAAGACCCCAGCACGGTCCCCGCCAAAATGAGAGAACGCCTAAAAGACGTTGGTCTGTGGGATATGGACCCGGCCAACCTTTTTCGCATAACATGGCGTAATGACCCCGAAAGCGGGCTTTTCAACGATGGCAATTGGGTTGAATTCCCCTCCGAGTTAACGGGTGTCGATGCCCGCATTGTGGGCTTAGTCGGTAAGTATTTCCCAACGGGTGCCCACAAAGTCGGCGCGGCTTTTGGCTGCTTGGTACCGCGGTTGGTCACCGGCCAGTTTGACCCCACTTCCCAAAAGGCCGTCTGGCCAAGTACCGGAAATTTCTGTCGAGGCGGGGCCTTTGATTCGGCGTTGCTCGGCTGCGACTCTGTCGCCATTTTGCCGGAAGAGATGAGTCGCGAGCGCTTCGAATGGCTAAACGAAGTGGCAACCGAAGTCATTGCCACGCCCGGATGCGAATCAAATGTTAAAGAGATCTACGACAAATGCTGGGAAATCCGTCGCACTCGACCTGAGTGCGTGATTTTCAACCAATTTGAAGAATTCGGTAACCCCATCTGGCACTACCATGTGACTGGCAGTGCGGTGCAAATGGTCTACGATCAAATCGCGCAACCTGGTCAGCGTTTGGCCGCCTGGATTTCTTCGACTGGTTCAGCCGGCACCATTGCCGCAGGTGATTACTTAAAAACACAGCATCGAGATATGTTGATCACCGCGGTAGAGGCTTTGCAATGCCCCACTCTGTACTCGTGTGGTTTCGGCGGGCATCGCATTGAAGGCATTGGCGACAAGCACGTGCCGTGGGTGCACAACGTGCGCAACACTGATTTCGTCAGCGCCATCGACGACGAACAATGCATGAGTTTGTTCCGTCTGTTTAACGAATCTGCCGGGCAAAAACAACTGGCAGATGCCGGCATCAAAAACGAGTTGATCGAACAGCTGCCCTTGCTGGGGATCTCATCCATTTGCAATGTGGTGGCGGCCATCAAAACGGCGCGTCATTACGGTATGGATCAACGCGACATCATCTTCATGCCACTGACCGATTCGGCCGAGATGTACTCGTCGCGCTTGGGCGAGTTAAACGAAGCTAACGGGGCTTACACGGCGGCTCAGGCGGGTGCTGATCAGGCTCGTTGGCTTGATGGAGTTGTGCCCGACAATGTCCGCGAACTCTCTCACCATGACCGCCAAACCCTGCACAATTTCAAGTACTTCACTTGGGTCGAACAGCAGGGCCGCACTTCCGAGGAGTTGCGGCAACTTTGGGACCGTGATTTTTGGACGGAAACCTACGCTTCGGTCAACGCGTGGGACGAAAGAATCAAGGAGTTCAACGCCAGAATCGCCATCTAATCAGGGCTGACCAAAAAAAGACCACATTTTTTGTAAGATGGCGCAAATTTCTTCGGCGGATTTGCGCCATCTTTGCTATTTTGTAGGGACAGTTTACAAACATCCGCTTGCCAACTTAATCAGGCATAATTTCAGGCCCTTCCCAGGAGGTTCCAATGTCCTTAAAAGTTTCTGCCCAAATTGCGGAGAAGGTCAAGAACGGCGAGATCAGCGCCGCTGAAGCCGAACGATTTTCCAACTTTGTCGAGACTTGCAACCAAGAACTGATGACCCACTCGGTTATCACCGACAACAAGTTCTGTGAGTGGTTTGCCAAGGGCGAAGCCGACCGCGACACCATCCGGCATTTCATTACCCAGTTCTCCGTATTCTCCAATCTCTTTCTCGTTGCGCAGACGATGAAAGTGATCAACGCGGGCAGCCTAGAAGGCATGCGCGCCTCCAAAGAAATCCTGGCCAATGAACTTGGTGTGATATTCAACAACAAGGGCGCCGCGACAGAAGAAGTGACCGACAAAGATCGCGAAGGCGACCCAGCTGTTGTGTCTATTGAAGGCACCGTTGACGGCGGCACCTTCCGCTTCAAAGCCGCGCACTTCGAATGGCTACTCAAACTCGGTAGCACCGTCGACCTCACTTTCAAAGACATGGGCAAGCGACGCAATGGCACGCCAGCAACGATATTCTTTTGTGACCAATTGATGTCAATCTATGGCCACGAAGATCCCAACCTGGCCGAAGGCGCCAGCTTTGCGGTAGAGAATTGGGCTGCCGCCGGATTCTGGAAGCAACTCATCGCCGGTCTGGAAATATTCAAGGAAAAAGAACAACCAGATCTGCCTTTGGCTTTCTTCACCTGGCACGACCGCATTGAAGACCAACACGCGGGCCATGTGATGGACGAACTAGAAGAGCTCTACTTCGAAGACGATTTTGACGAAGAGAAATTCATCGCCGGCGGGCTCGACATGCTCTCTGGAGTTGAAGCGTTCTGGGTCGGCTTAAATGAGCATCGGATCGCAGCTGCGTACGTTTAAGCAGGTTGCGACAAGAATATGAAGAAGTAGAAGAATAAATTGGGCGACATTTGATGCAACTGAGAATTCTCAGAATTGTGCAAATGTCGCCTTTTCTTGTGCCGTAAGTCTGATTTTATTCACATCTGTGCCGATGGTGACATCGCCTAAGATTCGGCAATAGAAAACCGAAATTTCGTCGTTAAGGCCAGCCCCCGTTTAGATAAAGGTGCGCAAGATGTCATCTTGCAGACCAGA
>JBLIOK010000035.1:0-12738 GCA_047639735.1 Candidatus Krumholzibacteriia bacterium
TGGACGATCTGGCCGCCGGTGCCTTTCAGCCGGTGCTGGCCGACCCCACCGAGCCGGATCCCACCAGCGTGAGTCGGGTGCTCGTATGTAGCGGCAAGATCTATTACGATTTGGTGGCAGAGCGTGAGAAGCGCGGCCGCCAAGACGTAGCGATCCTGCGTTTAGAGCAGCCCTATCCGTTGCCGGTCAGGTCCTTTATTGAGGCGGCGGGGCGCTATCGCGACGTCACCGAATTTATCTGGGTGCAAGAAGAGCCGGCCAACATGGGTGTCTGGCCTTACCTGCGTTATCGTTTCGGCGAGCAGTTCCATGGCCGTCCGCTGCGGGGCGTCAGCCGCCCAGAAGCAGCTAGCCCAGCGACCGGATCGGCCGCCGCCCACAAGATTGAGTTAGCCCTGCTGATGGATCGGGTGTTCGGCCCGGTTGATGGCACGGGTCTGATAACAGGTGCTCGCGCACCTGAACCTAAGGAGTAACGACCCATGTCGGTCGACGTCACTGTTCCGTCCCTCGGGGAATCGATTACTGAAGTGCAGGTCTCGGGCTGGCTTAAGCAACCAGGCGAAGCCGTGTCCATGGACGAGCCGCTGATTGAACTGGAGTCGGACAAGGCTACGGTTGAAGTGCCGGCGCCGGTCGCGGGGGTCATCATCGAGATCGTCGCCGACGTTGGTGCGGTCTTGAATGTGGGCGACGTGTTACTGCGGATCGATACCGAAGCGTCGGCTACGGTTGTGGCTTCGGCTAGCACGCCTGCCGCAGATGCCCCTCCGGCGCCAACGGCGACCACTGGCGAGGCGCGCGTGATGCCGGCGGCACAGCGTGTTATGTCCGAGCGCGGTCTAGCCGCTGACCAAGTTACTGGCACCGGCCCTGGTGGACGTGTCCTTAAGGAAGATGCCCTGCAGGCACCGGCGGCAGCACCGGCAGCACCGGCAGCACCTCCACTGCCCACTCCGGCAACAGGCGAGCGCAATACGCGCCGAGTGCGCATGAGTCCGATGAGGAAGCGGATTGCCCAACGATTAGTGGAATCCCAACAGACGGCGGCGTTGCTGACGACGTTCAACGAGATCGACATGTCGCGCGTGAAGGCCATGCGCGTTGAACACCAAAAGGAGTTCACTGCGCGTTACGGCACGAAGCTAGGCTTCATGAGTTTCTTCGTTAAGGCTTCAGTCGAGGCGTTAAAACTGGTGCCTGAAATCAACGCTCAAATCGAAGGCGAAGAAACCGTCTATTACGACTACTGCGATGTCGGTATCGCCGTGGGTGGAGGCAAGGGGCTGGTGGTTCCCGTGATCCGTAGCGCCGAGATGCTGAGCTTCGGCGAGTTGGAGCTGACGATTTCAGATTTTGGCCAGCGGGCGCAGAATAACAAAATCGAATTGAGCGAACTACAGGGCGGCACTTTCACCATCAGCAACGGCGGCGTCTATGGCTCGCTGTTGTCGACGCCGATCATCAACCCACCACAGAGCGGTGTGCTCGGACTGCACGCCATCGAGGATCGTCCCGTGGCGATCGACGGGAAGGTTGAGATCCGGCCGATGATGTATGTGGCCCTGACCTACGATCACCGTATCGTCGACGGCCGCGAAGCCGTGACGTTTCTCAAGCACATCAAACAATGCGTCGAGCAGCCCGAGCGGCTGCTGTTGAAAGTCTGATGAAAATGAGTGCAGTTAAGAAGCATGACCTGGTGGTGATCGGCGCGGGACCTGGCGGCTACGCTGCGGCGATTCGCGCGGCTCAGCTGGGTTTGGACACCGCCTGTGTGGAGAAAGAATCGCGATTGGGCGGGACCTGCCTGCGGGTGGGTTGTATCCCCAGCAAGGCCCTGCTCGAGTCGAGCGAAAAATATGCAGAGGCTTGCGATGGTTTGGCGGTGCATGGAGTGAAGGTCAAGGGTGCGTCTCTGGACCTCGCGGCGATGATGGGCCGCAAGGACGGCATCGTGACCACGCTGACTGACGGCATCGCGGGCTTATTCAAGGCCAATAAAATTACTCGTTACGAGGGCACCGCGCGTCTAGACGGCCCGGGTCGGGTGCTGGTGGGCGAACAAGAAATTCTGGCTGACCGGATCATCATTGCTACCGGCAGCTCATCGTCCCCGCTGCGTGGCGTGGAAACCGATGGCGATCGTATTGGCGACTCGACCGCAGCCCTGGCTTGGCCCAAGGTGCCATCGAAATTGATCGTGATCGGGGCCGGCTATATTGGTCTGGAATTGGGCTCGGTGTGGTCGCGGCTGGGCGCTGAAGTGACCATGGTGGAGTACCTCGATCGCATTGTGCCTGGGACAGACGGCGAAATCGCCCGCGTGGCGTTGCAGCTGTTTAAGAAGCAGGGTCTGAACTTCGAGCTAGGGGCCAAGGTGACCGGCGCGCGCGTCAAGGGTCGCAAGGCTGTGGTGGAAATTGAGGGGCGCGAGCCGCTGACCGCCGACCGCGTGTTGTTGGCTGTGGGCAGGCGACCCCATACCGAGGGATTGAACCTGGACTCGGCCGGTGTGACGCTGGACGAGCGCGGATTTATAAAAGTCAACGCCGAGAATCAGGCCGCGCCTGGCGTGTGGGCCGTGGGCGACGTGGTGGGCGGGCTGTTACTGGCTCACAAAGCGACCGAAGAGGGCGTGGCGGTGGCCGAGCGCCTAGCCGGCAAGGCAGGGCACTTCGACGCCAACATTATCCCGGCTGTGTGTTACACCGATCCGGAGATTGCCGGCGTGGGGCGTACCGAAGAAGAGCTCAAGAACGACGGCGTGCCTTATAACAAGGGCGTCTACAGTTTTCGCAGCAACGGGCGCGCCATGGCCCTGGACCGTACCGAAGGTCGGGTTAAGATCCTGGCGCACAAAGAGACCGACCGAGTTCTAGGTGTGCACATCATTGGCGCGCGCGCGGGGGATCTGATCGCCGAGGCGGCGGCAGCCATGGCTTTTGGCGCCAGCGCGGAGGACATCGGCCGTGTTTGCCATGCTCACCCGACCTTGGCCGAAGTGGTCAAGGAGGCGGCACTGGCCGCGTATGATCGACCGTTGCACGGCTGATCACTGGTGCTCTGCATTGCCCCAAAGGATTAACCTAGAAGTCTTCGGAGGACCTCATGACCCAGACCCGACTCCCTTTTCTCGACCGTTTCCTGCAAATGGAGTCGGCCGGCGGCTTGTTGCTGATGGTCGCTGCGGCCCTGGCCTTGGTCGTCGCCAATTCACCGCTCGTGGGCCTTTATAATCTGTTGCTGGACACACCGGTGGATATTCGGGTCGGCGGCCTCGAAGTCGCCAAGCCACTGCTGCTTTGGATCAACGACGGGCTCATGGCCGTCTTCTTTTTTCTGATCGGCCTCGAGCTCAAGCGCGAACTCGTCGAAGGTGAGTTGGCGGATAAGCGCAACATCATCCTGCCGGGCCTCGGTGCCATTGGCGGTATGGCGATTCCGGCTTTGGTTTACCTCGCCTTCAATCGTGGCGATGCCATAGCTCAACAAGGCTGGGCGATCCCCGCCGCGACGGATATTGCTTTCGCTCTGGGCATTCTCTCTTTGCTGGGTTCGCGGGTGCCGACCACGGTGAAAATCTTCCTGACGTCGTTGGCCATCTTTGACGACATCGGAGCCATCCTGATCATCGCCATGTTCTACACTTCGAAGATTTCCATGGTGGCCTTGGCGGTTGTCGGCGGCTGCATCGCCGTCCTGGCTTTGATGACTCGTTTGAAAGTCGAGGCCCGCAGCCTGTTCATTTTCGTGGGCGTCGTGATGTGGACTGCCATGCTAAAGTCTGGTGTGCACGCCACTCTGGCAGGTGTCGTCCTGGCCATGTTTATCCCTATGCGATCGACCCGTAACCCCGAATACTCGCCGCTCAAAAGCTTGGAACACGACCTGCATTCGGTGGTGGCCTTTGTGATCCTGCCGATCTTTGCTTTTGCCAATGCCGGCATCAGTTTTGCCGGACTGGAATCGGAACAGGTTCTGCACGGTGTATCGATCGGTGTGGCGCTGGGCCTCTTCGTGGGCAAACAGATCGGGGTGTTCGGATTCTGTGCCTTGGG
Organism: Candidatus Krumholzibacteriia bacterium; assembly: GCA_047639735.1. Taxonomy (GTDB): domain Bacteria; phylum Krumholzibacteriota; class Krumholzibacteriia; order LZORAL124-64-63; family LZORAL124-64-63; genus JAGRNP01. The sequence goes on from JBLIOK010000035.1 coordinate 4,062, forward strand.
CATCCGCGCCGGAATGGCTAGCATGCCGGTTGGCATGAATTGGCGCGCGCTCTACGGCACAGCGGCCATGACAGGCGTCGGTTTTACGATGAGCCTGTTCATTGGGTCGCTGGCATTCGAAAGCGCCGGCCTTGACCGACTGTTCGACGAACGCATTGGCATCATCGCCGGTTCGTTGGCCTCGGGGTTGTTGGGTTACTTTATTCTCCGGCGGGTGTATGGCGGCAGCAAGGCCTGATCAGCCAAAGTTAAGGACAATCGGCGCCCAGCGCGACGGCCATGGTCACCACGTCAGATAAGTTGACCTGATTGTCCCAGTTGAAATCACTACGGTAGGCGTATTGGCCATAGAAATCTTCGGCGAACAGCGGGACGTCGGTGAGGTTGACCCGCAGGTCGCCATTGATGTCTGGGCTGTTGAAGTACACGTCATCTGGTAGACTCAACAATTGGTTGGGACAGACATTGACAAAGATTTCGAACACCGCCGGTCCTCCCGGGCCGCGATAACCGCCGCCACTGAGGGGCAGGGTCAGCCAACCTTCGCCATCAGTCGTCAGGTCCTCGTAGGCCCACTCGCAAATCACAACGGGCCCCCCATAAAAAATCAGGACCGACTCGCCAGAGATTGTTAAGCTGCCGAAAGGCTGGCCAGCCACATCGAGAATGCGCAGGGACAAGGTCGGATCCACCGGCAGGCCTCCAGTGGCATAGGCCTTGGTTGCGCCGGGATCCCCCGGCAGGACGAAGACGGAGATCGGACTGGTCGCCTGCCAGCTGTATTCGGTGATGAACTCGATGCCGGGGGTGCAAGCCCAAGCAGACCCCGCAGCGATCAGCATGAGGCTAACCAACAAGAGGTTTAAATAACGATGTGACATGATTTGGTCATTCACTTCCCAGGGGAGGGTGGGCCTGTTAGACGACAGGTCCGGAGCGACTCTTAATTAGCAGAAACGATAGGGCGAAGTTTTCGGCCCCCCGACCGTCAACGGTCACCTTTCGCAGTATGACCATACACTATCGGCGGTTTTTTGTCAGATTGGCCTGCTAGAGCTTTAGGCGGAAGTGCGCGCCGGCGCAACTCCACACCCGTCAGTGCACTGGCTGATAAATGAAATCCCGTTGCTCTTTGAGTGACGGTTTTTGTTTTTGGGGTGGGAATGAGAAGTGTTGTGGTGTTAGATGTGACGGCAAGAGACAGGGGTGAGGTGATCGGCGGCGGAATTCCGCCTAATAAATCTGGAGGACGTCATGTGGTTCGAATCGATCCTGCGCAAAGAAACCGGTTGTGTGGCCTACATGGTGGGCGCCGATAGCGGCGCCTGTGCCGTAGTTGACCCACTCTGGGACATCGAACCGTACCTCGAAGAGGCGCGGCGCAGGTCATCGAAAATTCAGTACGTCATCGATTCGCACAGCCACGCGGACCATATCTCGGGGGCGCGGCGTCTGGCTGAGGCTACCGGCGCCGAGTTGATCCTCCACGAGCTCGCGGAAGTCGAGTATCCGGCACGGCGGGTGACGGGCGGTGATCGCCTCGAGCTCGGCGACGTCAGCCTGGCGGTCATCCACACTCCGGGGCACCGGCCAGAACAGATCAGTGTTGCGGTCATCGACCACAGTCGCGGCGAGCAGCCATGGTGCCTTTTGACTGCCGACTTTCTCCAGGTCGGAGACGTCGCGCGCCCCGATCTCGCCCAAGGAGGCAAAGAAGGCGCCCAGACGATTTTTGACGTCGCCCTGCCTGCCGTCGCCGAGCTTCCTGACTTTGTAGAGATCTACCCCGGGCATGTCGCCGGATCCACCTGAGGCCGCGTCACCAGTGGCAAGGTTGTCACTACGCTTGGCTACGAGAGACGCTATAACCCAGCGTTGCAGTTCGACGATGCTGTGGGTTTTGTGGAGTTCATGACCAAGGGCCAACCGAGTCGCCCGGCGAACGTCGAGGAAATCATCGCCATCAATCAGGGCCGTTCGCCGCTGACCATGGGCGAGCCAACGGCTCTGGCGCTGACTCCCGACGAGCTAGAGAAGCGGGTTGCTGCTGGCGGCATTGTTGTTGATGGCCGGGATTCGGCAGTTTTCGGCGGCGGACACATTCCCGGTGCGTTTAACATCAAGATGGAGACTCCGGAATTCGAACAACGCGTGGGCTGGGTGGTGCCTAAGAAGCTCCCCATCTTCTTGGTCCTCGACAGCGACCTCCAGCTGCCGGTGGCGCTACGGAAGTTAGCGTTTGTCGGGCTCGATAGCCGGGTCGAGGGGTTCCTCGGCGGGGGCATGGGCGCCTGGACAGCGGCGGGGAAATCGCAGGCGACACTGTCCCAGATAAGCGCGACTGAACTCGCCGGGATACTTGCGGGCGACGCGAAGATGCGAGTGCTCGACGTGCGCGAAATTGATGAGTGGAGCGCGGGACACATCGACGACGCAGCAACGATGAGCTTCAAACTTCTCGCCGACCGCATCGCTGATATCGGCATAGGCGCTGACGAAGAATTGTCGGTAATTTGCGCCGGGGGTATCCGATCCAGCACGGCTTGCAGTATTTTATTGCGCAACGGCTACACGCGACTGCGCAACGTTACTGGTGGTATGTGGGCGTGGAGGGCGGCCGCACGGCCTGCCGTCACTGATTGACCTCTCTGCGCTTCGGTTGCGTTCCCCCGGTCTTTGCGGATCGGGGGATTTTTTTTAATCTGGCCGGATAGTCCTCCCAAATACGTCATACTTAATATACCCTCAAATTGGATTTCTTTTGGCGGCTACGATGCCGCAAACGGAAGAGTTGCTTATGTTTCGTTCATTGCTCGTGATTCTGCTTATCCTTGTCCTCGGCCAATCATCCCAAACCCTGGCCGGGGTTGTTCCTGCCCTCAATGCAAACTTTGACTCTGATGCGCTGGGAACCCCCATCTACGATCTTCCCGGTGAACCTGTCGGAGATATCATCCAAAACCCGGGAACAAATACACTCTCGGTTGTCAGCAGTGCCGGTGGCCTGACCAACCAACCGCTAAAAATCAGAAGAAGCGGTAGTGGTGGCCTCACCAGATTCAAGCTCGCACCAGGCCTGAACGCCTGCGAGTCATACGTACTCTCTTGGAAAGTCATGTTTGAAGAGCACCAACAATCCACCACGTTTACGATCCGAGACACCTCGTGGGATGTAATGGCCATACTGGGTTTTTCTCCAGCCGGCTTGTGGCTCGGCTACCCCTCCTCTCCCATCTATCCTGACATTGATGATGGGGGCACAGGGGGCATAGGCCTAATCTTTGATTTCGAAATGACCATGGATACGGTCGCTGACACTTACAGCCTTTCTTTGAATGGCACCCCGATCGCGGAAATGCAGGACTTTAAGCTCTGGGGCGCAGATTTGGACCGTCTTGAAGTGGCTTTTGGCGGGTCGGCCGGCGATTATGTTTTTGTCGATGACATCCTCGTCATGGCTGACTGTTCGTTTGTCGCGAACGAAGAAACCAGTTGGGGAAACGTTAAGGCTTACTATAGGTAGTGGGTCAGATGAAGCTTCTCCCCGATTCTCTCAGGGGCCTTTTTGACTGCCACAAAAACAACAGGCCGCTCCGATTCGGAGCGGCCTGTCGCGTTCAGAACGATGCCATCTGCATTGGAGTCGCAACGCTATCCCGCACGACGAGATGATCAGGCACAGAGATGGAAGCATGTGGTACGATCAGAAATTGGTGGCAGGTCGGGGAGGAAATGAGTAGTTAGGGCTACTATCCGTCTAGTATTTTGGCAGTTCGTGCGTTTTCTGACAATTCGTATCCTTGCCTGATTATGGCGATTTGCTGACGATTGAGGCAAAGCTAGGTGATCCGGGAGGTAAGAAGATGGCTTGGTTTGTGGACTTTAAATAATGTGGCTTATACTTTTGCTCAGGTGGGCCCGGCCTTGGCTTGGTGTTTGAAAGATTCTGGCGTGTTTCGGTTTCATTAAATCACAAGGAAAAATGATAAGATGGCTGCTGTTTTGAACAACGTATTAGAGAGTATTGGTGATACTCCGCTCGTGAAGATCAATCGCTTGTTTAGCGAATTTGCGGGTGTGACAGTTTTGGCAAAACTGGAACTGATGAACCCCGGTGGTTCGATGAAGGATCGTATTGGCCTTAAAATGATTGAAGCGGCCGAGGCTGAAGGGCGGATCAAGCCCGGTGACACTTTGGTGGAGCCGACCAGTGGCAATACCGGTATTGGCTTAGCTATGGCAGCGGCGGTCAAGGGCTATAAGATGATTATTATTATGCCGATGAAGATGAGCGAGGAGAAGCGCCGTCTGTTGCGCGCTTACGGAGCCGAGTTGATTTTAACTCCTACCGAATACGGCTTTGATCATCCGGATGGATATATCGAGATCGCTAAGAAGATGGCGCGGGAGAACGATCATGTTCATTTGCTTAATCAATACGACAACCCGAATAATCCGGGCGCGCATGAGAGTGGTACGGGGCCAGAGATCTGGGACCAGACGGGTGGAAATATGGATTATTTTGTCGCTGGTATGGGGACAGGTGGCACGATTACCGGAACAGCTCGCTATTTGAAGAACAAAAATTCGGAGATTAAAATCATTGGATCTGATCCAGAAGGATCGATTTATACGGGCGAGGTTGGGTCTTATCAGGTTGAAGGTATTGGATATGATTTTTACCCCGATGTCTTTGAGCCAAAGATCGTGGATAAGATGTACCGGGTTGGCGATAAAGAAGCCTTTGACGAGGCTCGTCGTTTGGCCAAAGAAGAAGGCATTCTTGCCGGTGGATCAACAGGTACAGTGATTGTAGCGACGCGTCGTTTGCTGAGTGAGCTTCAGGAAAAAGGCGAGCTGGATGGTAAAGTGATTGTGATGATGATCCATGACAGTGGCCGCAGCTATTTGACCAAGATGTACAACGACGAGTGGATGGAAGAACAGGGCTTTTTGAATTAGAACACTCAGGCCCCTCCACTTCGGTCGGGATGACACCATTTAGAAAAGGGAAGACATGAAGTTCTCAACGATTGCTATTCATACCGGCCAGGCTGCGGACAAAGAGACCGGGGCGGTTATTCCCCCGATTTATGTTAGCTCTACCTATGCGCAAGAAGCGCCAGGGGTTGACAAAGGCTACGATTATTCGCGAGCGGGCAATCCGACGCGCAACTCGTTGGAAGAGGCTTTGTGTGGGCTTGAAGGCGGAGCACGTGGGTTTGCTTTTGCTAGTGGAACCGGAGCGCTTACGACGGTGATGATGGCGCTGCTCAATGCGGGCGATCATATCATTGTTGGTGATGATGTTTATGGTGGAACGTTCCGCTTTATTGATAAAGTTATTCAGCGTTTTGGTGTTACGGCGACATTTGTTGACATGACCGACGCGCAAAATGTGGCGGCCGCGATTACGGACAAAACGCGCATGGTGTTTTTGGAAAGCCCTACTAATCCGATGTTGAAGCTGACCGACCTGACCGCCGTGATGGAGATTGCGAAGTCCAACAATCTGCTTTCTTGTGTTGATAATACTTTTGCCACGCCTTATCTGCAGCAGCCGTTAAGCTTCGGTGTGGACGTTGTTTTGCACTCGACCACAAAATACATCAATGGCCATAGTGATGTTGTCGGTGGAGCGTTGGTCACGCGTGAAAACGGCGACGTGGCTGAGAAAATTGGCTTCCATCAAAATGCGATTGGGGCGACACCTGATCCGCTCGCGTCTTGGCTTACCTTGCGTGGGATGAAGACTTTGGCGGTGCGGATGCGCGCGCATGTTGAAGGGGCGACAGCCTTGGCTGAGTATTTGAATGGGCACGCGCATGTGTCGGAAGTTATTTATCCCGGCCTGCCCTCGCATCCGCAATATGATTTGGCGCAGCGCCAGATGAAGGCCGGAGGCGGCATGATTTCCATTCGGCTTAAGGGCGATGGCGCACAGACGACGGCGTTCTTACAGAAGCTGAAACTGTTTGCGCTGGCTGAAAGTCTGGGCGGGGTGGAGAGTTTGATCTCTGTGCCTGCGCTGATGACGCACGCCAGTGTTTCTGAGGAAGCGCGGGCTAAGCTTGGGATTACTGATACGCTGGTACGGATCTCGGTTGGGATTGAAGATGTTGAAGATCTCATCGCGGATTTGGATGCCGCGTTGAACGCAACGTTTGGTTAACCGCTGAAACGGAACCGCCCCGGGCTTTGTGAGAAATCTGCAGTCAGAGCGCGAACCCACGGGGCGGCTTGAAAAACTTGTCGAGAGCTGCCTAGTGCTCATGCTCAGGATAATACACCTGCAGCTTTTCGACGGTCGCCACATCTTCAAGCATTTGTTGCACCCGCGCATGGTCGTTGTAAATGCCACAGGGGATTTGACAATGAGCGTAGGCCTGCGATGAGTTGGACAGACTCAACCCGGAAATTAGCAATAAGCCGCACAATAAGTTTTTTATTTTTTCTCCGGTGTTTGAGTGAGTGGCCATGATGTCATGGCAATCATATCAAGGTCTGATTCACTTGCTAGCGCGTGCTAACCTCGCATCTGTTTGGCGAATATTGCGCAACCAACAACGATTTGTAACAGAACCTAAAAACTGTACCGAACCGACAAATTCACATTGCTGTTGTTTTTAAACTGGCCAAAAAAGGTGTGTTCATTCGTCCCCACAAAAACATTTCCGCCGGCAGAAAGTGCCCAGTTGTCGGAGGTCTTATAGGTGGCGTTGGGGCGAAAATAGCCGTCTTGGTCGCTTGGCGAGTAGAAGGTGAACAGGCCGAGAATTAAATTCTGGTTCATCAACATTTTGCTCAAGCGAAGAGTCAACACATGCCGCGTTTCGTCCCGCGCTGTTGCCGGGTTGAGACTGGCCTCGAAGTATTCTGAGTAGTCCAACATTCTTTCAAGGTAGTATTGAATGCTTGCGGTCAACCCTTGGTTGATTTCGCGTTCATAACCCATTAGAAAACGCACCTCGTCATGGGGTGCGATTTTATTGGCGTCATCTGTTTCTCGCGAATCATAGTAGCCCATTTCCAGATGGAACAAGCCGCTGCCCAACAAGCCCTTGGTGCTCGCTCCATACGCATTCAGGGCTGGGAAATAAGGGTTCATCGTGCCAAGGTCGAAGCCTTGCGGGCTTTTCCAGTAGCCGTGATACACATACAGTGCTGTTTCAAACCCATGATAATCACGATAGAAACGAGCCGACAACTCTCCGTTCTCAAACCATTCGTCACGCTGGTCGGCTTCGATAATAGCGTTTTCGCCAGCTAGGTTGCCTGGCGGAGGTACCGGGTTCCAATAAGAAACTCGACTCCCGTCGACATAACGATCGGCGTCGAAACGAGGCGTGTAGGCGACGTCAAGGCTGCCAAAACTGGGGAAGAAGCTGGCATAAACAGCATCTGAAGGCGCCTTGAGGTACTCCGTTTGCCTGCCCAACAAAAATGAATTCCAATCCTTGGGAAACAGATCGTTGATGAAGAGCAAATCGCCCGTGCCCCAGGTCAGGATTTGGCGGCCCACTTTGAGGTCAGCCCAATAGACCGGTGTGAATGACGCATTGAATTCGCGCAGATCAAAAAAGCCGCCACCTGTTTCGAGGTCAACGTCATCCCGCATGGCATCCAAATCATCGTAGACAAAGTCTCCGCGGGCCTGGATCTCTCCCCAATTAAAATACGTCAACGCGTCGAGTTGTAAGCGGGCTTCGCTCAGGCTGCGGTCATCTTCATAGGGGTCACTTTGGGTGCGCACGCCGCCTCGGATATCCAGAAAGCCATGGAGCGTCGTGTCCAGAGCTAGTGCGCTGGTCGCCAAAAGGCAGACTAACATTGCAATCACAGCCACTGATGTTTTTCGGTTAGACATGCTTTTGCTCATTGCTCCGATTGCGGCTAGCGCCAGTGTTTCGTGCTAACGAGTAACTTCGCGCGGTGGTCGCCGCAGAAAACGTTCGGTAAAAATATTTTCCTTGAGACCAATATCGTATTCGACTTCGCTGAATGTATTGGTGGTTGAGCTGCCGGTTGTGAGGTCATGGACGACCGACTCAATGACGGTAGCAAAGCCCTGGATTTCCTCAATCTTAGTGGCCTCAACGGTGCGGTACAATTTACTGTTGTGGTCAAAATATTCCGCACGGCGCGGCAAGAAGGTGTCGCGGTCTATGCGGATCGTATAGAAAGAGAATTCCACACTCTTGGGGTCGACCGGTGTGTTTTTGACGATATACTGGGTTTCGGTTGTTTCGATTAGCTCGTGCTCATCTTCAGCTAAGTTTCGGCCAGAGACATCCTCGTACACGAAGTCAGATCCCACAAATGAGATGCGTTTGTCGCCCGGCGCAATGCTGCGTTTGAGGTTGAGGGCCGGCAGCCATATCCAACGGCTGTCTGATTTGTCTTGGCCCACTTCTTTCCAAACCATGAACACTTGTTTGTAAAGGTCGGCGGGCTCTTTGAAATAAACGTAAAATTTTTGATTTCCATTTTTGGTGTTCAAGCGAAGCAACGTGAACTTGCGCGTGCGCACTCCGCCGTCACTGTCTACGATATCCATCTGGACCTGAGCGCGGCCGTCATCGCCGGCATAGTAGGCCGCTTGGTTGGCTTGTTGGACAATCTCGTCGACTGTCAATTCCGCATGGACGGTTGTGGCCAAGCTCAGCAGCACCGAAAC
>JBLIOK010000036.1:0-12717 GCA_047639735.1 Candidatus Krumholzibacteriia bacterium
TGACCTTCCTGACCCCGACCTTGTTGGCCGGAGATCGCTCCCTGGTCGATGTGCTGGCTCATGAGTTGGCACACAGTTGGACTGGTAACTTGGTGACAAACGCGTCGATCAACGATTTCTGGTTGAATGAAGGCTTCACCGTTTGGGCCGAACGCCGCATTCTTGAAAAAATGAAAGGCGTCGAAGCCAAAGCGTTGTCGGCCGCCTTGGGGCGCAATGCCATGCTCGAAGCCATGGAAAGTTTTGGAATGGATTCGCGATTCACGCAGTTGGAAATTGACGGCGCCGGTACCGACCCTGATGAATTTTATTCGTCGGTGCCTTACGAAAAAGGCTTCCTGTTTGTGGCCCTGCTGGAGGAAGTTGTTGGTCGCGAAAAGTTCGATAACTTTGTCAAAAAATACATCCGGACCTTTAGTTTCACTTCGATCACTACAGCTCAATTTGAAGAATTCATGAATGCCGAATTGCCTGGTGTCGCGGCCGAAATCGGTGCTGAGGAATGGATCCATCAACCGGGGTTGCCTGCCAACGCGCCGGTCTTTGCTTCGGCCCAATTGGAGATGTTGGATTCGTTGGCCAAGAGCTGGTCTGACGGCACCCGTCCCGACGTAGCAACGGCCAAAACCTGGACTCCGCAAGATTGGCAGATTTTTCTGCAAGCTTTGCCCCAGGTCTTGCCGCACGAAGATTGCGCTTGGCTCGACGAGAATTTCAAGCTGACCGAACAAGGCAACAGTGAAATTTTGTGCGACTGGTTGGTGATCGCCGTGGGCAGTAATTACACCTCCGTTTTTGATCGGGTACGATCATTCTTGAGCACGGTGGGGCGGATGAAATATCTGAAACCTTTGTACAGCACATTGCACGCTGGTGAGGGCACACGAACTTTGGCGGCAGAAATATTTGCCAAAAATGCAACCAGTTACCATCCTATCGCACGCGCTGGGTTAGAACGCTTGTTAGCCAGTTGAAACGATTGAACCGATTTGGAAAAGGTGACTGATGGCTGTAAATCCTATTTATCAACGCATGCAATTGGTGGTTGGTTCGCCGGCTATGCGCCAGCTGAACACGATCCGGGTGGCGATTTTTGGCCTCGGCGGCGTGGGCAGCTGGGCCGCCGAAGCCCTGGTGCGTTCTGGTATCACTGACATCACTTTGGTTGATAATGATGTCATCTGCATCACCAATGTGAATCGGCAATTGCAGGCAACGACCAAGAATGTCGGCAAGTCCAAGGTGGAGGAGCTACGGGATCGGTTGGGCCTGTTGAATCCCCGCTGCAATGTCACGACGATTCAAAAAGTGTATGAACCGGACACCGCTCATGAATTTGATCTGGGTTCCTACGACTATGTGCTGGACTGCATTGATAGCATCAGCTGCAAAGTGGAGCTTATCAGGCAGTCAGTTGCTGCTGGCACCACGCTTTACAGTGCAATGGGTGCGGCGGGCAAGTTGGACGCGACCCAAATTCGCGTGGGCTCGATCTGGGAGACGGTCGGCTGCCCGTTGGCGACTTTGATGCGTCGCCAATTGCGCGGTGCCGGATTTGACGGGGACTTTCAGGCGGTGTTTTCGTCAGAAGCCATGGTGCGCGCCGAACACACGTCAGTGGCCTGTGGAACGCACAAATGCCATTGCCCGGAATATATGCCTGACGATGGCAGCGAACACAAAGCTTGGTGCGCTACCCAAAATGTGATCAACGGTTCGGCCGTGCACGTGACGGCGACATTTGGCATGTTTTTGTCGGGCATGGTGATTCAGGATGTGGCGAGCAAGGCTGATGTGTTTCCGCTCTTGGCATCCACGGCGCCCTAGATTTTTACGGAAGCCTGAATGCGCGCCGATTCGTAACAGGCGTCGACCATGCGCAAGGTTGCTAGGCCGTCATGAACCGTTACAGGTGGTGGAGTTCCCTGTCGAATGCTCCGCAACCATTCGGCAAGCATGGTGGGCAGCGTGGGGGCCTTGGCTGAAATCTCCTCATATTCTTCTATCGAACCACTGCGCCATAAAACGCCCGCGTTCAAATAGTCGGCTCTGATTTGTCCTTTATCGCCCACAACTTCCAGCCAACATGCTCGCGATTGCGTGTGCTTGCTGACTTCCAAGCTCGCCCAACAGCCGTTGGCGAGTTGCGCTCGGGCCAGGAAAAAATCCTCCACCACGGGATTGAGGTACTGTTCTTGCCGCGAGTCAACCGAGACAAATTCCGATTCTGATAGCCAGCGCGCGAGGTCAAAAATATGGACGCCGGTCAGCAGCACTGAACCGCCGACAGTTTGGGCGAGATCTTTTTGCCAGGCCAAGTCCGTGGGTGCTAATCGTTGCGCCAATCGGATGAGACGAACCCGGCCCAACCGCGGCCACATTTCTTTAACCCTTTTGATAACCGGATTCCAGCGCAACGACTGGCCCACCATCAAGGGCGAGGCAACCGTTTCATCGAGGCGGGCCAAGGCTTCTGCTTCGGCCACGGTACCAGTCATGGGCTTTTCCAAAAGCAAGGGCTTGCCCGCCGCCAAGACCGCTTTTGCGTAAGCAAAATGGGTGGACGGTGGGGTGCAGATAACCACGCCGTCAACATCGGGGTCCGCAATCAACTCCAATGCCTCCCGGTGGTGACGCACACCGTACTGTGATGCCAACTCCTGGCCGGGTTTCTCTTGCCTGCGGCACAAGGCGCTGACGCTCATTCCCGGCACATCGTTCTGTCCATGCCGCACGTAGCGCTCTCCATGGGCACCGGCGCCCACAACTCCGATTCTAAAAGTCACAAGTGGTCCATTTCTCGCTAAGAGTGGTGGTCAGTGAGCGGCACAAGGACGTGCCGCAGTCATCTGGCGTTAGGTATCCTCCCGAGAACGGATTCTAACATGAAAAATCTTCGCAAGAAACGCCCACTAAGTTTTTTAGTCGGGCTTCCTTTGGTTTGTTTGGTGATTTTGCTGGGCATGACGACCAGCGTGTCAGCCCAAGAACCTTTGATCATCAATGAAGTGATGGCTGATCCGGCCAGCGATTGGAATGGCGACGGCACAGTGGATTTCAAAGGAGATGAATGGATCGAAGTGCGCAATGTGGGGACGGTGGCCATTGACATGAGCACCTATTGGCTACGAGACGATACCGGTGACGAGATTCACCTGCAACTGTTCGGTATGATCAATCCGGGTGACGTGGCTGTCTTTTACGGCTCTGATGCTATGGACTGGCAGGGGGCGCAAGGCCTGTCGACTTCTGGTTTAAGTCTCAACAACGGCGGCGACATTGTGCGTTTGTTGCGCACGATTCGCGATAGTGAAGAACTCGAATTGATGTATGTCATTCACTACGAATCCCACATGGCCGAAGACGACCGCAGCAACGGCTGGAATATGACGGTGGATGATTGGCAACTCTTTGACGCGTTGCTGCCTTACACCGGCACGCTTGAACCTGCTGGCAATGGCTGCCCGCCATCGCCTGGTGCTCACAACCATTGTAACGATACAGTCGCCACCGAGCCTAACTCATTCGGTGGTATAAAGGCGATCTACCGCTAGTTCAGCCTTAAAGACTGCGCCGACAAGCCCTGTCTTGTCGGCCAAGAGGACGGTCCGGGAAAGGAGTCCCGCGCCGTCCTCTTTGTGGCGATAGGGATAGCATCGCATTTAATTGACCTAGGCGGCCTCAATTGTCGAAACAAGCCCGATATGCTTGATTTTTAGGCGATTTTTGCGCTTTTTGGGGGGGCGTTGAAGAAGCCCTGATGTTACCCACTTCGGCGGTGACGCCTACCTGCACCAAGCTCAACACAATCTTGCTTCGCGCCGCCGCGACGTCCAGGAGACTGCATGCTGCTCAATGAGAATCAAAAGATGATCCGCCAAATGGCCCGCGATTTCGCCGATGCGAAAATCGCACCCATCGCTGCTGAGATCGATCGCACCGCCGAATTTCCTGAGGCGACGGTCAAAGAGATGGCGGGCTTGGGTTTCTTGGGATTAACGGTTCCTGAAGAATTTGGCGGCGTGGGGGCAGATACAGTCAGCTACGCGTCTGTTGTCGAAGAGATTTCGCGCGCTTGTGGCAGCCATGGCCTGACGGTGGCCGCCCATAACAGTTTAGGCTGCGGGCCGATTGTGGCCTTTGGTACTCAAGCACAGAAAGAACAGTTCTTGCCGGTGGCTGCCGCCGGAAAAACGTTGTTAAGTTTTGGGCTCACCGAAGCCGGCGCCGGTAGCGATGCTGGGGGCACGCGCACCACTGCGGTCCGCGATGGAGACGACTGGATTCTCAATGGATCCAAAATGTGGATCACCAATTCGCATTACGCCGACGCGCTGATCATCACGGCTAAAACAGATCTGAAGGCGGAAGGCAGTCGCGGCATCACGGCATTTATTGTGCCCACCAATACGCCCGGTTTTACCGTTGAAAAAAAAGAAAACAAGCTGGGTATGCGGGCCTCTGATACGGCGCCGCTAACGCTCGTCGACGTGCGAGTGCCTCATGCTTATCTTTTGGGCGACGAAGGTGCCGGCTTTAAGAACTTCATGAAGACGTTGGACGGCGGTCGCATTTCCATTGCTGCCGTTGCTTTGGGTTTGGCCATTGGTGCCTACGATACTGCGAGAGAATATGCCAAAGAACGCCATCAATTTGGACGAGCGATTTCTACGTTCCAGGCCATTGAATTTATGCTCGCCGATATGGCTACCCAAATTCAGGCTTCGCGCCTTTTCATTCACGAGGCTTGTTGCCTAAAAGATGCCGGCGAGCCCTATGGGCACGCTTCGGCCATGGCCAAATTGCACGCCAGTGAAACGGCGATGTTTGTTACCGATCGCGCCATTCAAATATTGGGCGGCTACGGTTACACCACGGAATATCCGGTCGAGCGCATGTACCGCGACGCAAAACTTTGCACCATTGGTGAAGGCACCAGTGAAGTGTTGCGCATGGTCATCGGCCGCAAGGAATTGAGCGATTAAAACCCTGACTTTGGCCGCGCGAATGAAATGGCGCGGGTAAGGAGCACAACATGAGCAAGCGATCAGTTATCTGCGGTGCGGCGCGCACGCCCATTGGAGCCTTTCAAGGCGGCTTGGCAACCGTGAGGTCACCCCAGTTGGGTGCCATAGCCATCAAGGCGGTGCTGGAACGCGCCGGGCTGGCGGCCGACAAGGTTGAAGAAGTCATCATGGGGTGCGTGTGCCAAGCCGGGCTAAGCCAAAATCCGGCCCGACAAGCGTCTATCTACAGTGGAATTCCTGATTCCGTCAGTGCCATGACGATCAACAAGGTGTGTGGCTCTGGACTCAAAGCCGTAGCTTTGGCCGACCAAGCGATCCGCGCTGGTGATCGCGACTGTTTGATCGCTGGCGGCATGGAAAACATGAGCCAGGTGCCCTATGCGCTGCTCAAGGCTCGTACGGGTTTGCGCTTGGGTGATGCCCAAGTCACCGATCTCTTAGTCCATGACGGTCTTTGGGATATCTACAATGACTTTCATATGGGAATGACCGCTGAGTGGGTTGTGGACAACTACGACTTGACTCGCGAAGAACAAGACGCCTATGCCGTCATGAGCCACCAACGCGCGAGCGCTGCGTGGGACAACGGAAAGTTCGCGGCAGAAGTTGTGCCGGTGGAAGTGCCGCAGCGACGTGGAGACCCAGTAATCGTTGATCGCGACGAAGGGCCACGCGCGGATGCCAGCGAAGAGAAGATGGCCAAATTGCGCCCAGCATTTAAGCGCGATGGCGGTTCCGTCACTGCGGGGAATGCGTCCTCAATTAATGATGGAGCGGCGGCGGTCTTGGTGTGTAGTGAAGAGTTCGCCAAAGAAAACGGCTTAACGATCCGGGCCTACATCGATGGTGCGACCACCGGTGCTGGAGACCCCAAAAAAGTGATGATGGCACCAGTGAATAGCGTGCGTAATTTGTTGGCTAAAACGAAAACCAACATCGGCGACTACGACCTCTTTGAATTTAACGAGGCGTTCGCGGCACAGAGTGTGGCCTTGGCCAAGGTGTTAGAACTTGATAGCGAAAAGGTCAATATTCATGGCGGTGGAGTAAGCTTGGGTCATCCGATCGGTTGCTCAGGTACCCGTATTTTGGTGACCTTGCTGCACGCTATGGAAGATCGTGGTGTCGCCAAGGGAATGGCGAGTTTGTGTTTGGGTGGCGGTGACGCCGTGAGTATGGCAATCAGTCGACCAGTTTGAAAGAAAGGCAAAATGTGATGAAGGTATCTGTCATCGGCGGTGGGACCATGGGCAATGGCATTGCTCAAGTGTTCGCCCAATTCGGTCACGAAGTTAATCTGATCGATGTTCAACAGCCTGCCCTGGACCGTGCTTTAGGCACCGTCGAAAAAAACCTGGGCCGTATGGTTAAGAAAGAAAAGCTGACCCAAGAAGAAGCCGACGCAGCTTTCGGACGCCTCAGTGGTGTGGTTGGGTTGTCCAACGCTGCTGACAGCGATCTGGTGGTTGAAGCGGTTTTTGAAGATTTTGAGGTCAAAAAACAGATCTTTACGGAATTGGACGAGGTGTGCAAACCGGGGGCCATTCTAGCTTCCAACACGTCGAGCATCAGCTTGACCAAAATTGCCGCCTGCACCAAACGTCCTGGCGACGTTATTGGCATGCATTTCATGAATCCCGTGCCTATCATGAAATTGGTGGAAGTCATTTGCGGGCAAGCGACAAGCGACGAGACGCTGGCGAAGATCACCCAAGTGGCCAAGGACTTGAATAAGGTGCCGGTCACCGTTCAAGACTATCCCGGTTTTATCGCCAATCGTTTGCTGATGCCGATGATCAACGAAGCCGCCTATTGCCTGATGGAAGGCGCTGCCGATCGCGAAGCCATTGATACCGTGATGAAATTGGGGATGGCCCACCCGATGGGGCCACTCGCACTAGCTGACTTTATTGGTTTAGACATTTGTTTGGACATCATGGAAGTGCTGCACGAAGGATTTTGTGACAGCAAATACCGACCTTGTCCGTTGCTGCGCCGGATGGTGGCCGCCGGTCATCTGGGTCGCAAATCTGGCCGCGGATTTTACGATTACGCCTAAGGGAGTTTGATGTGGATTTTGAATTCAGCGAACAACAACGCATGATCCGCGACATGGCTCGCGATTTCTCGACCCGTGAAGTGGCGCCTGTTGCTGCGCACATGGACGAACATGAAGAATTCCCTACGGCTGTCGTCAAAAAGATGGGCGAATTGGGCTTCATGGGCATGAATGTCGCGGAAGAATATGGTGGGGCCGGCCTCGACAGCATCAGTTACTTCTTGGCCGTTGAAGAGATTAGCAGAGCTTGCGCTTCCTGTGGCGTGATCATGTCTGTGAACAACAGTTTGGTCTGCTGGCCCCTGGACACTTACGGCACTCATGAGCAAAAATTAAAGTGGCTGGCGCCTTTGGCGAGAGGCGAAAAATTGGGGGCCTATTGTCTTAGTGAACCAGGCGCAGGCACCGATGCCGCTGCCCAAATCACCTCGGCAAAATTGGACGGTGACCATTGGGTGATCAATGGCATGAAAAACTTCATCACCAATGGCGCGAACGCCGATACGCTGCTTGTCTTTGCCCAAACTGATCCCGCGCTCAAGTACAAAGGCATCCGCGCCTTCATCGTCGACGCTTCGACGCCAGGATTTTCCGTAATCCGCAAAGAAGAAAAGATGGGCATCCGCGCCTCTGATACGGCTCAATTGGCCTTCGATAACGTGCGGGTTCCGCTAGATCAGGTTTTGGGTGAAGAGGGCATGGGGTTTCGTATCGCCATGAGCACTCTTGATGGCGGCCGCATAGGCATCGCCAGCCAAGCCTTGGGCATTAGCGGTGCTGCCTATGATGCGGCAGTGGAATACAGCAAGAAGCGCGAACAGTTTGGCCGGCCCATCGCTAAATTCCAGGCAATTCAATGGAAGATTGCCGATATGGCGACGCGCTTACATGCGTCGCGTTTGTTGGTTTATCGCGCAGCCTGGAAAAAAGACAAAGGCGAGCGATACAGTGAAGAATCCGCCATGGCAAAACTTTTTGCTAGCGAATCCAGCCATTTTATCACCAACGAAGCGGTGCAAATTTTTGGCGGCAATGGCTATTCAAAAGAATTTCCGGTTGAGCGTTACTTTCGTGATGCGAAAATTACAGAAATCTACGAAGGAACCAGCGAAGCCCAGCGCATGGTGATTTCATCGATGGAGCTTAATAAATAGTTTTTGCGAGTTTGATCAATTAACGCACTCCCAAGGAGCATTGATGACCGTCGCCAAGTGCATCTCCCAATCCGGCCGAATGCTGGCCCGTGTTTTTATGTTTGCCCTCTTCTTGAGTTTTTGGTGCGCGCCAGCGTGGGCCGAAAAGTTGAATCAAGGAGTAGAGGGAATCGAGCTGAACGAGTTATTTCCCGGCGCCACTTTCGATGAAGCGATCCCAACCCAATTTGAAATTACCGGTGTTCATCCTGGCGAACGCCCATTGCGGCCCGATGAAGTATTGCGCTTTTTTCAGGCTTTGGCCGAGGCTTCGCCGTTAGCGGAACTGCGGCAATTCGGCGCAACGTATGAAAAAAGACCTTTGGTCTATTTAGCCATTAGCGATGCCGCCACGGTTGCTGACCTTGATAGGTTCCGTGAAGAACATCACACGATGTTGGATCCCCGGACGGGCGACCTGCCGAATTCTGAAAGCTTGAGCGGGACCAAAGCGGTCGCCTGGTTTGCCTACGGAATTCATGGCGACGAGTTGAGCAGCACGGACGCCGCAGCTTCGATGGCCTATTGGCTTGTGGCCGGCACCGACGAAAAAGCAGTCGAGCTGCGTCAAAAACTGATGATTCTTATCGACCCCTGCGAAAACCCAGATGGCCGCACCCGCTACCTTGCGCAAACCTTGAGCTTTGCCCACCGCGTGGCCAATCATGATTCAGAAGATCTTTCGCACCGTGCGGTATGGCCCTGGGGGCGTGGTAATCACTACCTATTTGACATGAATCGTGATTGGTTCTCCTTGATCCTGCCCGAGAGCGCCCGTTCAGTTGAAATCTCCCGTTGGGTGCCTCAGATGATGGTCGACAGCCATGAAATGGGCGCCAATTCAAGCTACTTGTTCTCACCACCACGCCATCCCTTTAATCCGCACTTGCCAGCCAATGCTCGCAAATGGGAGCAACCGGTGGCCGACGCCCAAGCCCGCGCCTTGGACCAACGTGGTTATCCTTATTTTACAGGCGAGTGGAACGAAGAGTTCTTTCCTGGCTACGGATCTTCCTGGGTTTCTTATCAGGGTACCATTGGCATCCTGTATGAAATGTCTCGCACCAGCGGCACTTTAGTGCGCAAACACAATGGCACGGTACGAACCTTTGCTCAAGCAGTTGAGCATCAGGTCACCTCTTCGATTTCCAATTTGGATGTTCTGGCGACAAATTCGGCCGAAATTTTGGCGGACCAAATCAGCAGTCGCGCCGATGCCGTCGAGGCAGGAAACAAGGGGTTGGTCGCGGCTTGGGTTTTTCCCGTAAATTCGCGCCATCCACAACGCGTGATCAAGTTTGCTGAACGACTGCACAAGCAAGGTGTGGAGGTGCATTCGTTAGTTGGGCAAGAAAGTCAGTCGGTAAAATTGACCGATAGCCGCACGGGCGAGAGCAAAGAAGTCACCCTCGGGCCTGGATCCATGATGGTTTCCATGTCGCAACCAGCAGGAAATCTTGCCAGAGTCTTGCTTGATCCGCACGTGCCGATGGACGCGGTCTTCTTCCGCGACGAACGAGAATATTTGGAAAAAGGCAAAGGCAGCCGCCTCTATGATACGACAGCTTGGTCATTGCCTTTGATGCGTGGAGTAGAAGCATTTTGGAGCGGCCAATCTCCCAAAGGGAACTGGCAGCAGTGGCAAGCGCCTGAAGGTATGGCACGGGCCGCGGTTCAAGTTGCTGAAGCAAGTTACTATGTTCTCGATGGAGATGTTGACGCGGCGCCGGAACAATTGGCAATGCTCTTGCAAGCTGGTGTGACCGTCAGAATAGCCGAAAAACCATTTACTATCGCCGAGCGTTCCTTTAATCGAGGCAGCTTGATTCTGCAGCGCGAAGGTAATCTCGATGATTTAACATCTGTCGTGCAACAGTTGTCCGATCGATTCGGTTTTATTCCGTTGGCCGTCGGCACCGGCGATCCCGAAGAGGGGCCTGACTTCGGCGGCAGCCATTTCGAGACTTTGGTTGAACCACGAGTCGGGGTGTTGACTGGCATGCCCGTCGCGCCGGCTGACTATGGTTTTGTGTGGCACCTCTTGGATCAGGATCTGCAACTGAGATTCAGCGCATTGGATATCGGCGGATTTGGACGGGTGGATTTATCCCGATACAACGTTCTGATCTTTCCACCAATAATGGGTGGCACGGGCATGTACCGTCAGATTCTGGGCGAAGCAGGATTGGCCAGAATCAGTGCTTGGGTTAAAGCTGGTGGCACGGCTATTGGCTTGTCTGGCGGTGCTCGATTGTTAGCTGACAAGGAATTTGATCTCACCAAGGCCCGGTTCCGCAACCAAGTCGTTGAAGAATATCCGTCTCCGGTGTGGAGCATTTCTGCCCTGGAAGTTGAGGGGAGTGGCCGTCCTGCCGCAGTGGGATTCCGCGTGGAACCAAAACCTGATGAGGACGCCGAAGTCGTCGAGCCAAGTGACCGAGATTCTGCCTACGACGTGGCACCCATGCTTGGCGCTGGAGCACGTCCATTCGCCGCCACTATGGAGCAAGGCACGCCTCTGACCGGCGCGCCAGTGGCAATGAATGATTGGGCTAAGCCTGCTTTGCGTCCCGGCCAAAAAGCAGCTACCGAGGAAGACCGCAAAAGAATCGATGCGCGCCTGCGAAGGATGATGCCGCAGGGCTCTCTCTTGCGTGCTCAAGTGGACACAGAAGTGTGGATGAACTACGGATTGCCAGCCGAGATCTCGGTGCTTTTTGGTGGCGATGATTCGTTGATTGCCATGGCTCCAGTGACCGTTGCCGCGCGTTTTGAAGACTTGGATCGTTTGCATCTCGGTGGCCTCTTGTGGCCAGAAGCGGGGGCGCGCTTGGCCAATACGGCCTTTGCCACACGCGAACAAGTTGGACGCGGCCAGGTGATTCTTTTTGCCGACCACCCAAGTTTTCGCCGTTGGATGACCGAAAGTGAACGCATGCTTAAAAACGCGATATTGATGGGCCCGGGGCTGGGGACACGATGGTCCACGCCCTGGTAGTCTTCACCATGGTAGTCCACTCTGTAATTTTGTAAGAGCGCCTCGCCCGGCGCCACATCGGAGAAGATGATGAATTTCGAACTCAACGAAAACCAAACCATGTTTCGCGATATGGTCCGCGACTTCGCCCAAAAGGAGATCGCACCGCTGGCCCATGAAATGGATGTCAACGGTGACATGCCCGAAGAGCTCATCGCCAAGATGCGCGACAACGGCTTTTTTGGTCTGACCTTTCCTGAGCAATACGGTGGTTTAGGAGTCGACACCTTAACCTATGGATTAGTGGTTGAAGAGTTGAGCAAAGCGAGCGCCGGCGTGAGTGTGATGCTCACGGTGCACAACAGTGTGGGATCGTATCCTGTCGCGCTATTTGGTTCGGAGGAAGTGAAAGAGAAGTACTTGCCTCGCATGGCAGCGGGTGAAATTGCAGCCTTCTGTGTGACCGAACCAGGAGCCGGTAGTGACGCCGGATCCCTCATCACCACGGCGCGTAAAGAGGGCGATTCCTATTTCCTCAACGGCAGCAAATGCTTTGTGACCAACGGTTCTCGCGCGGCATTTTTTGTGGTTGTTGCCCGTGAGCCCGGAACCTCGGGAAATCGTGGCACCCACGCCTTTATTGTCGAAGGCGATTCGCCCGGACTCTCGGTCGCTAAAAAAGAAGACAAGATGGGGCTCAGGGCCAGTGATACCGTGACCATCGATTTTACAGAAGTCGAGGTGCCCGCCGGCAATCGACTTGGCGACGAAGGAGACGGGCTGCGAGTGGCCTTGACGTCCTTGGATGGCGGTCGCATTGGAATTGCCTTTCAAGCGCTTGGGATTGGCGAAGCATGTTTGCACGAGGCGATCAATTACGCCAAGGTGCGCGAACAGTTTGGCAAACCAATCTCTCAGCAGCCGACCATCGGCAACATGATCGCCGATATGGGCACGTCCTTGGCCGGTGCCCGTATGCTCAGTTACTATGCCTGCTGGTTAAAGGACTCTGGTCAAAGCTTCACCAAGGAAGCGGCCATGGCCAAACTGTGCGCATCGGAAGCTGCCTGGCAAGCGGCGGATTCGGCAGTGCAGATTCACGGCGGATATGGATTCTGTAAGGAATATGCCGTTGAGCGTTACTATCGCGATGTGCGAGTGACGCGTATCTACGAAGGCACCAGTGAAATCCAACGCTTGGTGATCGCTCGTAAGCTGATGGCCGAACACTGATCAGGTGACGTTCAGGTCACTGATGCGTACCGAACAATGAGCCAGGCCCAGTTAGCGATGATGAGAATGGCAGCCACCCACTTGGCTGCCTTTTTTTGTCCCGCAGACATGACGAGGCGGATGCTCCAGCGTGGATTAATGATCGCTCCGATAGTGCCTGTCACAACCAGAGCATATCCCACGACAAACAGGGCCACCAGTGGGTTAGAGTTTATGGCCTCGCTCCAG
>JBLIOK010000037.1:0-12590 GCA_047639735.1 Candidatus Krumholzibacteriia bacterium
CGCAACGAACTATCCGAAAATGTGATCAGCGCACGCGATGTCGATGCTGCCGCTTGGCACCTGAGGCTTATCAGCTATGCGCTGGCCGCCCACCGCTCCGAAGCCGGTTCCTACCCCCAACAGATGCCGCAAACTGCGACGGCAAGCGGGGCTCCCGAAGTGGGTCAAGACTGGCAATGGCCACCTCACTATTGGAGCGACGGGCTGCGATACACTTTAACTCTCGACTTGGGAACTGAGCGAATCAGACTCAACGACGACGGACGCCTACAACGATTGCCCGGGGACTGAACTTGCCTCTCACCAGAACCCAAAACAACCCGATCATCACCCGCCAAGACATCCCGGAATTGCGCCGCGACTTGCACGATGTTTCCAGTGTGTTCAATCCAGGAGCCACTCGTTGGCGCGGCCGCGAACTTCTGGTTCTGCGAGTGCAAACCCGTGCTCGGACAACGGTCCTGCTGGCTGCCGAACGCCAGCCTGATGGAGCTGTCCAATTTCTCGGCGATCCGCTAAAAATTGAAGGCCTCGATAAAGTCAGCCCCGCACCAGCCCACGTGTACGATCCGCGCCTGACCGTGATCGACGACATATTGTACATGACACTCGCCTGCGATTTTGCCGCGGGATGTCACTTGCTCACAGCAAAAACAACCGATTTTGAGCGCTGGGAATTCGTGGCCCTCGAACAAGATGTCGATCAACGCAATGGCGCGTTGTTTCCCGAACTTAGCGACGGCCAATTCTTACGTTTGCAGCGACCAAATGACTCCAAACGCGCCGATGGGCCGACCACTGGTTCGGCCATTACGCTCGCACGGTCGCCCGATCTGAAACACTGGACTGAAGTGGCCACGGTGATGGCCGGCCGCCCGCAACGGTGGGACGAATGGATTGGGTCTGGACCACCGCCGGTGAAAACACGCGAGGGTTGGCTCCACATTTATCACGGCGTAGCCACCCACTTTGCAGCCGCCAATATTTATCAAGCAGGAGTTGTCTTGTTAGACTTGGACGACCCCAGCCGCGTAGTCGCTCGGGGTGCCTTTAACATTCTAGAACCGCGAGAACCATGGGAGTTAACGGGCCAAGTGCCGAATGTCGTCTTCCCTAGTGGCCTGGTCGTTGATGACATTGACGACGACGGGTTCTGCGCAATGCACAGCTCTCTTCGTGTCTACTATGGAGCCGCGGACACCGTCATTGGCCTAGCCACTGCGACCATAGCCGAGCTGATTGCAGATGCTCATCTCGATGACGACCAAGTCTAGCGGTTCGCCTTAATCAACGCTGCCGTCATCTTCATCATCACGTTCGTTGGTCGCCAGTTTACGCATGAGGTACCGCAAGTCGCCCACGCCACCGACAGCCAAAACCACCGTCGCAATCGCCGCCGTCCCCAACATCAGCCAGATTCGCCAATGCCAAAAACGTAACCAGGCGTCTGTCATTTGTTCGTTGCTGCCTCCGTTTGCCAGATGAGCCAAAGCCCAGATCGTGCCGATCACGAAGACCAAGAACCAACCTCCAACCATGACTACCGTCAGTATCGCTGTCCAGCGATCCAAAGCCGTGTGCTCAGGTGTGAATGACAACAATCGGCCCCAACGCGAAACCGGTTTTTGGTCTCCGCTCGCCTCTTTATCAACGGACACAGCCGATCGATGGAGCAACGTATCCAGGTCAAACGATTTGCCTTCAAACCATGAGATCAGAACATAAGCCGCCACACAAATGACCATAGTCAGACCCAAGATTTCTTTGCCGTCGGGCATATGAGTGGCCACGACCTGAGGCACATTGCTGCCCTCTAAAGTGCCAAACCAGTTGAAAAAAGCTCGGCCCGTTTTTTCATAGTCATCGTTCATCCGCTGCAGTACAAAACTGCCGAGAGTGAAACAGGAACCAAAGATGGCCGTCACCCATGCCGCCCGCGCCGTTCCGCGATCCCAATAGAGCCCGCCAATGATGACCGTGCCCGACCAACCGAGAAAGATGGCCCCGGTGATTGCCAAATAAAGCATGATGGGTTCGGTGGGGTTGTGAAGAAAAGCGCTGTAGCCAAAGGCGAACAACGCCACCAAAAGTACGGCACCTCGCAACAACCAAAAATGCACTGTCTTGCCGGGCTTCACGCCTTTGGAACGCATGATCGGCAACACGACGTCCTGAGTAAGGATACTGCCCCAACTGTGCAGATAGGTATTGTGGGTGCTGATGAACGCCGCCAACATCATCGCGGCCATCAGGCCTTTAAGACCGACTGGCAAAATCAACGCGAGGATCACGGGCACCCGCAGTCCGTTGGCATCTTGTGGATCATCCAAATGGGAAAGCGTGGTGTTGGCCGCCTCTTGAACCGCTGTCCATTGATCGGAATGCATGATCACGAAAGCCACCAAAGGCACGACTAAGAAAAACACTAACCGGATTTGCAAAAACCACAGCCTCAGCACACCACCCATCCGGGCTTCGTGAGCCGACCGGGCCGACGTGAAGTACGCCTGCTCACCTTGCCAACTCATCTGGCCGTAGAGCATCTCGATAAAACTGATCACAAAAAACAGAATACCAAAGTGCTGAATAGAAGACGTGTCGAAGGGATTTATTTTGGACTGCCCGGGATCAGATACAGCCAAAACGCTGGCGACATCACCCCAATTAACCTTCATCATCAAGAAGACTGCGATCACCACAAAGACGACATTGGCAACGACGCCCTGCGCAAAGTCTGTGACCAATACGCTGACCTGGCCGCCGGTAAAAACAAACCAGATTGCGGTGCCGAGCAACAGGACCATCAAGGGCACGTGGGTGGGCATCACCGCGCCAAACAAGGAAACTTCGACGGGCAAGCCACAGAAGAAGACGAAGAACTTGGAACCAATCAGTGGGAAGATCGCGAAATTGAGAACGCCAGCGATGAAGGCCAGCAAGCCCGCGAAGATGCGAAACTTGCGACCATAACGACGTTCAAAAAACTCGGCCAATGTGAGGCAGCGGGTTTGTCGAAATCGATAGATCACCCAACCGCTTAGCATCGCGATGAGCAGCCCGACTTGGAGCAGTGCCTCCCACCACATCAGGGTGGCCCCCGCGGCATAGTTTTGTTCAAAGAATGCCAAGACCGTGATGGCCCCGAGGTTGGCCACGCCATACGAGATCGTGATGAGGTAACGCCCTGCTGAACGTCCTGCGGCCAAGAAGTCGGCAATACTGCGCATAAACCGTTGGGTAAAAATACCGAGCGCAATCACGCCGATGAAAACGGCGGCAACAATCAACCAATCAAGCGACGCCATTTCCAGGCTCACGCAGAACCCCTAACCTCTTGGCGCAACCGGTCGATTCGTCGCACACTCTGTGCGAGGCGATCGGCCCCGCCAGGCACGAATCCACCCTGCAACGCTTGATCCAACGCGGCAACCAATTCTGGGGCCGGGTGCTCCGCACGTTCACTGAGATTAAATCCATCGACAACAATGTCCGCGCCGGCGGCAACGGCGGCAACAGCTGCCTCGCCTGGGGAGAATTCTGCAGCGATGGCCCGCATATCAATAGAATCCGTTATCACAACGCCATCAAAACCCAACTCACCCCGCAACAATCCATCGATGAATTCCGGCGTCAGAGATGCCGGTTGACCGCCACCTAAAGTGCGATGAATAACATGAGCGACCATAATCGCCACACCTGGCAGCTGGCCAAGTTGACGAAAAGGCGCAAGCTCTTCTTCTCGTTGCCAAGTGTCGGTGATGTCGACCATGCCCAGATGAGAATCACCGCGGCTTGAACCATGGCCGGGAAAATGTTTCAAACAGGGCGCCACACCCGCAGCCAAATGAGCCTCGATGACATCGGTCGCGCAGCGAACCACAACATCCGCTTTATCCCCAAACGAACGCCCCAATTTTGTGATGATTTCGTTTTCGGCCTCGAGGGCCAAATCCACACAGGGCGCGTAATTCAAATCAAAACCCAGCTCGGCCAGTTGTCGTGCCTGATGGGTAGCCGCAGATAGTCGTTCGGCGGCATTCATCTCGGCGAACTCTTGCGCCGAGGGCTCGGCCGCAAAGCCACGCCTTGGCGAAAGGCGAGCCACCGATCCGCCTTCTTGATCCAAACTGATCATGACCTCAGCGCCCAGTTGTTGGCGGATAGAGGCGGTCAACCGGTGCAATTGTTCAGCATCAACCACGTTGCGCACGGCTTGTTCTCGGGCGGCCTCGGGTTCAACACCAGCGGCCAACAGCCGCTTCATATGAGGAACATCAACATCAAAAAGAATCACGCCACCCACTTGAGCCTGACAACACGCGGCAATGTCTTTTTCAAACACCGCTTCACCCGCGGCGTCCCCGCGCAGCCCAACGCAGATCAGTTTGCCCAAATTCACCGTCCGTCCTCCCAAATGAATTCGCCTGTTTCCAAGGACCAGTCATTGCCAAAATAGCCGGCTCCAGCAACCACGGAATTAACACCGCTAAACTCAAACACCGTGACATCAGGATAGGAAACGCCCAGCTTCAAATAGGGCCGGCGATTCATCAACTGCTGCCCAACGGCACCCGTCGCTGCCACAATGGCTACAGAATTTGAGGCGCTCCCGGGGCGCGGCGAAACCGCCAACACTCCCAGATCAGCACCTTCGTAAGAATGATCACCCACAGTCACACTCCCACGATCAACCACCACCGGCGCGGTCCACAGTTCTTGCCAATCTTCGTGCGTCGATGCGTTACCATAGAGCACCACATTACGATCGGCCTCGGCAACGGGATCAAAGAGCGTATCGGGCAAAACCTCAACTGACGCGTTGCCTTGATACCAAAGGTGCTCGGCATCGTACCGCGCCTTGGTTCGCGCCCAACGATTTTCGGCGTCATCGCCTCCCGTGGCATAAACCAATTGCACGCGATGGTTAAAGACCGACCGAAATCCGCCGTTATTGTGGAGCCCTTTATGCTGTTCGTTGGGTTGGTCAACCTGCCGCCAGATATCGCCACGCTCCAACCACAAGGGACCATAGTCTGGCACTGCAAGCACCAACGCTTGGCCGTCAATTTCGATCGCCACCGAATCGTGATCGGATTCCGCCAGATCAAACCCAACCACAGTCACGTTCTCGGTTGTGCCCGATAGTCTTGACCAACTTTCCTCGCGCTCAAATTCAATTTCGCTCATGACATATTGACTCTCTTGCGCCCCCACGCACGCCCACTGGTGCCAAGCAGATATCGAGGGGCTCGGTGTCCTGAAGGAAAGGTGGCGCACTTCAGCGGCAGCCGGAAGGCGATGGCGGGCAAAGAAGTCAAACATCGGCGGCCAACTCACGCAATCTGCGCCCGGATCGTCCGACAGATCCCACCAGTGCCCAACGCCCGGCTCTTCATGATAGACATAGTCTTTATGGAATTCCGCCAAGCGGTCGAGCATCAAATAGGATTGTTCCGGCGGCACATTGTCATCGTCGGAACCGTGCAGGACATACACCCCAACCCCGGCCAAATTTGGCGCCATCTCTAGCGTTTCGCTTGACAGTGTTCCTCGCTCCACCATGGCTGCCAGCGGCGAAGATTCACCAGACCGAGGATGCCGCCGATAAGACCAAATGGTGATCCACCCGGCGCTGGGTCCGACCGCTGCAAATTTATCTGGATAAAGCGAACCCAATTGCCAGCTGCCATGACCGCCCATCGAATGACCAGTGAGATAGATGCGGTCATCCGCGATGTCGAGTTGAGCCCGTGCGTGGGCCAACACCTCCAGCGCATCCAAACGCCCCCAATCTTCCCAACTAAAACCAAAGGGGCGGCGGTTAGTCGGCGCAACAATATGACCCCAATTCAAGGCGGCATAGGAACCGGATTGATTGATCGCCTCGACCGAAGCACCATGCAGGCTCAGAAATAAGGCTTTCGGACCTGGCTCACCTGATGACGGCAAAAATCCGTAATACTGAACGCTGTCGTCAATATTACTCACAAAGGTGACGCGACGATTTTCGTGGGGTTCTTTCACTTCCAAGCCGAAGCTCGCTGAGTCCAACGTTTGGCCGTCTCGTGCCAGGGTAACATTGAGGGAAACATTCCCGGTTTCAGGTCGCGCCTCAGCGCGCAAGGCAAAGCCAACTTTATGCACACTATGTGGCGGCAAAGGCGGCACTCTCGTTTTCGACGATGCCTCCCCATCTATCGCTACCGTCAAAGTGGCGTCGGCGACCACATCATCAGTGCCGTTGATCACAACAACCGATCCCCAACTGTCCGTCTCTTCGCCAACCACCAGATCTGGAAGCGTAGCGTCGGAGGCGTTCAACTGCAGCGGCTGTCCCATCCTTGTCAGCTGTGCTTTCATAAGGCCATACCGACTGCCATAGAATAGAAATGTGTTATTACCAGCCTTCAAAGGAATAGGCAATTTTGCGTAGTCAAAGTGCGGCTCCCACGATTCCCAAGTGTCAGAATAGGCATAGATATTCCCGATGCGCAGGGTGCCATTGACATAAACGCTCGCATACCCCATTGCGTCCAACAACCAAACGCCATCCTCTTCAACTTCAATTTCAGCATAAGCGTACCCTGAGATCAGACGATCATCGCGAATCCAGCCATCAGGCTCAGCCGAGACAGTCTGCCACCTATCTGTATTCTCACCCATTGCGGGAGCTTGCCAAGTCCCGGCAATCAGTTCCTTTTCAAGGTCACCAATATTTAAATCCGGACGAGTTGGAGCTGTACCCTGACGCATCATCACGCGTTCAAAATTGATCGGCTCAGCAATCGCCACAGTCGAGCAGAAGCTCAAAAGACAAATCAGGAAAACGCGCATCATATTCCAATCGCGAAAACAGGCCGGAACCTGTACCAAAAAACCGAAAATCAATTGTGAAAACCATAACATAAGGACACTTGGATCGTTATTAAGATTATAAGGCTTTCGTTCACTCAAAGCTTGGCGTGCAGAACCCCTTGCAGTGAGGTGTGATAACTGCAATAATCGCCGACACGTACACATCAAAGCGCACTCAATTGCGACACCATTTCACGTTGCCCAAAGGACTGGCCTTATCATGAGCGATTCATCTGCCCCCTTGCTGCCTCATCTGATCGCGGGCAAAAAATACGAAAGCAAAAATTGCGCGCAAAAAGTGAACATTAATCCGGGCACTGGTGAAACGGTCTATGCCGTCCCTATGGATGACACAGATGCGGCAGAAAAGGCCGTCCAGGCCGCTTCTGATGCATTTCCCGCTTGGTCAGCTACCCCGGTGGGCGATCGAATCCAGCACCTTTTTCGCTACAAAACGCTGCTGGAAGAAAACGTCAATGAACTCGCGGCGATCGTCGTCAAAGAGCACGGCAAGACCACCGCCGAAGCCATCGGCTCCGTGCGCCGTGGTATTGATTGCATCGAACACGCCTGTGGCGCCCCTATCTTGATGATGGGCCGAACCCTGCCACAAATTGCGGTCTCTTCTTCTTTCTGCCGCACCGAAGACGACGGCGGCGTGAGCATCGACTCCTCAGTCGACCGTCTGCCGGTTGGCGTTTGTGTCGGCATCACACCATTCAATTTCCCAATGATGGTGCCTTTGTGGATGTGGCCTATGGCTGTGGCCTGTGGCAATACTTTTGTGCTCAAACCTTCGGAACGCGATCCTGCCTCGACAATTTTAGCCATGGAATTGGCGCACGAAGCCGGCTTCCCGCCCGGCGTTCTGAATCTTGTCCACGGTGGTCCCGATGTGGTCAACCACTTGATCAAACACGATGACGTCCGCGCTGTTTCTTTTGTCGGTTCGACCGGCGCCGGTGAGTACATTTACAAAACTGGCACCGCTCACGGCAAACGCGTGCAGTGCATGTGCGGCGCCAAAAACTTCTCCATCATCATGCCCGATGCCAACCACGGCGCCGCCATTGACGGCATCTTTGGCTCGGCTTTTGGCAATACTGGACAACGCTGTTTGGCCGGTTCGGTCGTAGTCGCCGTCGGCGATTCAGCGGATTGGTTAATCCCTGGCTTGGTTGAAAAAGCCAAGGCCATGGTCGTTGGCGTGGGCACCGAAGCCACCACTGCCCTGGGCCCGTTACAAGACGCCGCCGCCCAAGAGCGCGTTTTGAAATATATCGCCTCAGGCGTCTCAGAAGGCGCGGAACTGCTGATTGATGGCCGCGAGGGCAACTTCCCAGATGGCGGCTGTTTTGTCGGGCCCACGATTTTCGACAAGACGACCTCCGAAATGACCATCGTCAAAGAAGAGATTTTTGGTCCCGTGCTTTCCATCATGCGCGCTGATAGCCTTGACGAGGCGGTCGGCTTCGTGAACAAATCTGACTTTGGAAACATGTCGGTCATGTTCACCGATTCGGGCCATGCGGCCCACCGTTTTGAGAACACCGTGCAGGCCGGTATGGTCGGCATCAACGTGGGCGTGCCCGCACCGATGGCTGCCTTTCCTTTCTCTGGTTGGAAGAAATCTTTCTTCGGCGATTTGCACACCAACGGCGAAGACGGCGTGCGCTTCTTCACCAAATCACGCGTCACGGTCCGTCGTTGGATCTAGAAACTTGAATTTCTATAGAATACAGAGGAGAAATTGTGGCTAGAATCACCCGAGCAGCGATCATCCAGGCAAGCAACGCCTTGCCCGAGTCCGATGACCTCGCCGCTGTCAAAAAAGCGATGATTGATAAACACGTCGTCCTGATTCAAGAAGCTGCCGACAAAGGCGCCAATGTCTGCTGCTTACAGGAGATTTTTTACGGCCCCTACTTTTGCGCCGAGCAGGACAAACGTTGGTACGAACTGGCCGAACCCATTCCCGATGGACCGACCATCAAGTTGATGCAAGAGCTCGCCAAGAAGCACAAAATGGTGATGGTTGTGCCTATTTATGAAGTCGATATGACCGGCGTTTATTACAACACCGCCGCGGTCATCGACGAGAATGGCAAATATTTAGGCAAGTACCGCAAACACCACATTCCGCAGGTGAATCCGGGGTTCTGGGAGAAGTTTTACTTCAAACCCGGCAATGGCGGATATCCGGTGTTTCAAACGACTTACGGGAAAATTGGCGTCTACATCTGTTACGATCGCCACTTCCCCGAAGGCGCGCGCATGTTGGGCCTCAACGGAGCCGAAATCGTCTTCAATCCTTCGGCAACGGTGGCTGGGTTGAGCGAATACTTGTGGAAGCTAGAGCAACCTGCTCACGCCGTGGCCAACCAATATTTTGTGGCCGCCATCAACCGCGTGGGCACCGAAAAACCGTGGGAAATCGGGCATTTTTACGGCCAATCCTACTTCTGCAATCCGCGCGGCCAAATCATGGTCGAAGGATCACGCGAAGACGATGAAGTGGTCGTCGCCGATCTTGATCTCGATATGATCCGCGAAGTGCGCGACACGTGGCAGTTCTTCCGCGATCGCCGTCCAGAAACTTATGAAAAGTTGACCGATGTCTAATACCCTGACCAACGAGGACCTGGCGCCGGTACCGGCGCAAAAACGCACTTGGACTGCGTGGAATATCGCCGCCTTGTGGATCGGTATGGCCGTCTGCATTCCGACTTACATGTTGGCCGCCGGTATGGTGCAACAGGGCATGAATTGGTGGCAGGCTACGCTCACCGTGATGGCTGGCAACCTGATCGTCTTGATTCCGATGCTTCTGAATGGGCACGCTGGCACCAAGCTCGGCGTGCCCTTTCCTGTCTTGGTGCGAGCCAGTTTTGGTGTTTCAGGTGCCCATGTGCCGGCTATTGCGCGTTCGTTAGTCGCTTGTGGATGGTTCGGAATCCAATGTTGGATAGGCGGCGCGGCGATCTACGCCATTTTCGGCGTCCTCGGTGCTTTTGATCCCGCTACCGATACAAACATCTTGCCGGTGCTGGGCATCACGGCCCTTCAATTTCTCTGTTTTTTAGCCTTCTGGTCGTTGCACGTGGTGATCGTCATCCGTGGCGTGGAATCTATCAAGGTCCTAGAATCTTGGGCCGCTCCCTTTCTGATCGCCTCTGGCATTGCCCTCTTGTTCTGGGCCATCAACAGCGTCGACGATGTGGGCCAACTGTTCACGTCGAACACGAATTTCGCCGAAGGAAGCAGCTTTTGGCAGGTCTTCTTTCCACAGTTGACGGCGATGGTCGGCTTTTGGGCCACCCTGAGTTTGAACATTCCTGATTTCACTCGCTACTGCAGCTCACAACGTAGCCAAGCGATCGGTCAATTAGCCGGTCTGCCGACGACCATGACCTTGTTCTGCTTCATCGGCATTATTGTCACCGGCGCTACGGTCATTATTTATGGCGAGGCGATTTGGAATCCGGTTGATCTGGTGGCGCGCATGGGCTCGCCTCTGGTGGTGGTCATTTCGATGGTCGCTTTGTTGATCGCAACGTTGTCCACCAATCTGGCGGCCAATGTGGTCAGCCCGGCCAACGGTTTTTCTAACCTTTCGCCACGGCGCATCAACTTTCGCATAGGAGGCCTGATCACTTGCGGCCTCGGTTTGGTGATCATGCCTTGGCGTTTGGTCAATGACATGGGCGCTTATATTTTCACCTGGTTGATTGGTTACAGCGCGCTTTTGGGGCCGATTGTTGGGATCATCATTTGCGACTACTTCATCATCCGCAAAACCCACATCGACACCGAGGCCCTGTATGAAGCCGACGGCCCCTTCAGAGGCGTCAATTGGCGGGCTATGATCGCCTTGTTTGTGGCTATATTACCCAATTTGCCCGGTTTCATCAACGCTGCGACCAACACAACTGGCACCGCAGCGGCCAAGTTTCCGCCTTTCTTCGACAACCTTTACAACTACGCGTGGTTCGTCGGCCTGTTTTTGGCCATGGCCATTTACTGGGCACTGATGTCCGGCCGGTCCGACCACAACAATTCATCTGATCTTGACCCGAGAGGAGCTTCCTGATGACGATGGATGCCAAACCCACAATACCAGCCTACGACCACACCCCTCTACCTTACGACGGTCCGTCTAAAGAAGATGTCTTGGCCATGCGCCAAGAGTTTCTCTCGCCGGCGATCTTGATGTACTACCAAAAACCGGTGATGATCGTCGAAGGCTCAATGCAATATTTGTTCGACGAAAAAGGCAAACGCTACCTCGATGGTTTTGCCGGAATTGTCACCGTTTCGGTGGGTCACTGTCACCCCAAGGTGATCAAAGCGGTGCGCGAACAGAATGAGAAATTTCAGCACACGACGACGATCTACCTGCATCCGAACATCGCGACATATGCCAAAAAGCTGGCCGGCACTTTTCCGAAAAACTCGGGCCTTTCGGTATGTTATTTCACCAACTCGGGTAGCGAAGCTAACGATTTGGCGATCTTGATGTCCCGCGCATTCACAAGTAATTTTGACGTTTTGGCCTTGCGCAACGCTTACCACGGTATGTCGCCAACAACCATGGGCCTGACGGCACTCAATACTTGGAAAACCCCTGTGCCTCAAGGCTTTGGCGTCCATCACGCTGTAGGCCCAAATCAATACCACGGCCGTTGGGGATACGATGATCCCGATGCTGGCGCCAAATACGCCGCTGACGTGGCGGACGTCATTCGCTTCAGCACGCCAGGCCAAGTAGCAGCATTCATTGCCGAGCCCATTCAAGGCGTAGGCGGTTCGGTCGAGTTGCCCGACGGCTACTTGAAACACGTTTACGAATACGTGCGCGCCGCCGGTGGCCTCTGCATTTCCGACGAAGTGCAAACAGGATTCGGTCGTACGGGAACAGCTTTCTGGGGCTTCGAAAACCAAAACGTGACGCCCGACATTGTGACCATGGCCAAAGGCATGGGTAACGGCGCACCGGTCGGTGGAGTCATCACTCGTCCCGATGTCGCTCAAGCGATGGCGCAACGTCTGCACTTCAATACTTTTGGCGGCAACCCGGTTTCCATGGCCCAGTGCGAAGCCACCCTCGATGTTATGCTCGATGAAAACCTGCAAAAGCGTTGCTTAGAAATCGGCGGCTACCTAACTGAAGGGCTGCGCGATTTGCAATCCCGACACGACGCCATCGGCGATGTGCGTGGCAAAGGATTGATGATAGGCGTGGAGATGGTTGAAGATCGCAAGACAAAAGCACCTGCCGCTGCCTTGACCGCTCAGGTCTTTGAACGCGCCAAAGAACTGGGTGTCTTGCTGGGCAAAGGCGGCCTCAACGGCAACGTCTTACGGATCAAACCACCGATGTGCATCACCCGTGAAGACATCGACTTCATGGTCAAAGTGATCGATATTGCTCTCACCGAAGCGAAGAATTAGGAGACGGCCATGGCTTTGCTGATCAAGAACGGACGTATCATCACCGGCAGCGATGATTATGTAGCGGACATCTATTGTGCAGGTGAAGAGATCTCTCGGATCGAAACCAACATCGATGCGTCTAATCTGCCCGCCGAGACAGAGGTCATCAATGCCGCTGGCAAATATGTGTTTCCCGGTTTCATCGACCCTCACGTTCACATCCATTTGCCATTCATGGGCGCTTTTGCCAAAGACGACTACGAGTCGGCCTCAAAGGCAGCCCTGGTCGGCGGCACAACGAC
>JBLIOK010000038.1:0-12413 GCA_047639735.1 Candidatus Krumholzibacteriia bacterium
CGTGGTTCCGTAATCACGGCTACTTGTACTTGAAGGGCGATCCAGCCGAAGGGCCGCTGACTCCCGTACCAGATGGCGAACGATTCGAAGTGCCAGAGATCGATTGGGCGCGCACCCGTGCTTACACGAGCGGCTTAGCAGGCTACTATTTGAATATCAAAGGGCGCGAGAAGAACGGCTGCGTCGAGCCCGCCGAAGCCTATGCGTTGAAGAAAGAGATCAACGACCAGCTGCGTGGGATGCCTGACACTGAATGGAATTCTGAAGCGATCACGGAACTGTGGGCTAGCGAAGACATATATGCCGGTCCCTACCGCGAGAACGGCCCCGATGTGATTGTGGGCTACAAGCCGGGCTATCGCACCGATTGGGACGCCGCAGTAGGCGCGGTATCGAGTACGGAAATATCGGACAATACCAAGAGCTGGTCGGGCGATCATTGCATGGACCCGCGGCAGGTGCCGGGCGTTGTCTTTTCGTCGGTGCCCTTTGATCAACCGAAACCTTGGTTGGCCGATATCGCTGCTTCGATATTGGACCTGGTGGGCTTGCCCGCGCCAGCCCACATGACTGGACGCAGCATCTACGCTGAGCAAAAAGAAAAGGAGGCGTGATGAAAAGACTGTTGATGATTATTGTGCTAGTAGCAGCCTGTGCTCACGCCGCCGAAGACACCAAAGTTCTGGTCGTTGGTTTTGACGGCATGGACCCGCTGCTGTTGCAAAAATTCCGCGACGAAGGCGTGATGCCCAACTTTGACAAGTTTGTCGCTGACGGCGGCGAGATGAAACCGCTGGGCACCTCAACTCCGCCGCAATCGCCCGTGGCATGGTCGAACTTTATCACCGGACGCGATTCTGGCGGGCACGGGATCTTCGATTTTATCCATCGTGATCCGCAAACACTGTTGCCCTACTTTTCGGCAAGCGAAGCCAAAGGGCCCACCCGATTCTGGCGCATCGGCGATTGGAAAATCCCGCGTGGGGGCAGCGATGTGATCAACTTGCGCCAAGGCACGGCCTTTTGGGAATTGTTGAGCGACGCCGGTATTGACGCGACAATTTTCAAGGTGCCGATCAACTTCCCACCGGTCGAATGCGAAGCGCGTTCTTTGTCGGGCATGGGCACGCCGGACCTGACGGGCAACTATGGCATCTCAACTTTGATTACGGATGACCCACCGCTGAATCGTGATTTGGGTGGCGGGCGCATCGTGCCGGTCTACTTAGACCGAGGTCGCTTTGTGGCTGACCTTGAAGGCCCGGCCAATAGCTGGCGTGAAGGAGACCCGGTCGCGAAGGTAGAAATCCTCGGCCGCGTTGATGAAGAGTCGGGCGCTGTTTGGCTCACCGTGGGCGACGAAGAAGTCGTGATCGCCGCGGGAGAATGGAGCGGTTGGGTGCCCGTCAATTTTGAAATGATTCCCATGATGAAAACCGTGCAGGGCATTTGCCGCTTCTATGCGATAGAGACGTCGCCGACTTTGCGCCTGTACGTCACCCCTGTACAAATCGATCCGGCCAATCCGGAAATGCCCATCTCGACACCAAGCGATTACAGTCAAGAAATCGTGCAACAAACCGGTGCCTTCTATACTCAAGGTTTGCCCGACGATACCAGCGCCCTCGAAAACGGATTTTTCACTGATGACGATTTTGTGCAACAAAGCACGCTGGTTTTGGAAGAACGCCTGGCGCAATTTTCTAGCGAGCTCGACCGATTCGCCGAATTGGATGAAGGCTTTCTCTTTTTCTACTTCAACTCGCCCGACCAAACCTGTCACATGACGTGGCGGAACATGGACCCTGGCTCGCCCACGCACGATGAAAGCGACTTGAACCACGCCAATCGCATTCGCGATGTGTATCAGCAGCTTGACGATGCGCTCGCCTTGGCGATAGAAAAGGCGGGCCCCGAAACCACCGTCATGGTGATGTCCGATCACGGCTTTGCGCCCTGGAATCGCGCCTTCCATTTGAACACCTGGCTATACGAAAACGGATATCTTGTTTTGCAAGACGGCTACACGCCGGGTGACATTGAGATGCACATGGGCATCGACTGGTGGCGCACCCGGGCTTACGCTGTGGGCATCAACGGGCTGTACCTCAATTTGGCGGGCCGAGAACAACAGGGTTCGGTCGAACCGGGTGAGGCTCAGGAAGCGTTGCTCGTTGAGCTGAAAGAAAAACTGGAAGCGGCGGTTGACCCCATAGATGGTCGCCGGGCCATAAAAACCGCCGACCGAGGCGATGTAGTTTATCACGGCGAAATGCGCGACAAAGGTCCTGATATCGTCGTGGGCTATTACCGCGGCTGGCGCGGCAGCAACGAATCGGCCTTGGGGCGCATCATGCCCACCGTTTTTAGCGACAATATGTTAAAATGGAGTGGCGATCATTGCATCGCCGCCGATGAAGTGCCTGGTGTGCTGTTGGCGAACCGGGCCATTGTGCGCGCCGAACCGGCTTTGGTCGACTTGGCGCCGACGATTCTGCGTCTGTTTGGCTTGGAACCGCCCGCCGATATGGTGGGCGCAGACCTGTTCACTAAATAAGGAGGCGCCTCATGTTTGGCGGCGGCAGTAAAATCAAGATCGACAAAGATCTGCTGGAAAAAGTGAAGCGCGCGGCGGTCATCGCTGGCTACTCGAGCACCGAAGAGTTTGTGCAGCACGTGCTCGAAAAAGAGATCAGCAAGTTTGAAGAAGGCGGCGATTCAGAAGAAGAAATTCGCAAACGCATGCAGGGCTTGGGGTATATTTCGTAGGACAAAATGAGTGCCTTGAACAGCTGTCCCGACCAAAAAGCCCATCGCCAGCCAATAGTGCCTATCTCGTCTAGCCTTCGACTCACCAAAAGTTTTAACCTACCAAAAAAACACCCCTCCAAGGGAACCTGGGAAGGCATCGGCATTCTACTCTTAAAGAGGTGATTAAAGCGGATTGACAGGCCTTTATTGTCATGTTAACGTTGCATGCTGAAGCTGTCTTTGTGAAATAAATGCATAATTAAGGGTATAATACCAAGCCCTTAAAGAGGGAGCGCATTCTTCACTACGTTAAACAATATGAATTTGAAAAGGGGCAATTATGTCAGAAAGTTTATATGAAAGAATCGGTGGCAAGCCAGCTGTTCAAGTAGTAGTAACAAAAATGTATGAGAAGGTGCTTGATGATGATCTGTTGGCACCGTTTTTTGATGGTATAGATATTGATAGTTTGCGCAACAGCCAATCTGCATTTGTTACTATGGCTTTTGGTGGCCCTAGAGATTATACCGGAGAGGATCTGCGTATAGCACATGCGGGTTTGGTCAAAGACGGTTTGTCTGACAAGCATTTTGATGCCGTTGCAGCTCACTTAAAAGCTGCAATGGAAGAAATGGACGTGGCGGGCGACTTAATAAATGAAGCATTAGCAATTGTTGACAGTACACGTGACCATGTTCTAAATCGCTAGGTAACTCAATGTCTGAAGCAGAAAATGTAGATTTGGCTCGTAAACTTAAGCGCGCTAACTTACGTGCTGAAGCCATTAAGGGCGACTTTGAAGTCACCATCAAAGAAGCTGATAAACAAAATAAAATTATTAATCTACTTCAAACTATCGCTGTAGCTGCTAATGAAGCCGAAACCATCAATGACGCGTTCCAAATAGCAATAGATAAAATTTGTAAATATACCGAATGGTCAGTAGGCCATTGCTACGTTTATGATGAAGACAAAAAATCTATAAACAGTACAGGTAATTGGCACCTTGCTGAACCAGAAATATTTGATTTTTTTAAAGAAAGTAGTGGAGGGTTTAGCCCCCCTGTCGAAGGCAGTTGGATAGGTGACGTCTTAAAAGGTAAACCATCTTTTGTTCTCAATATTCTAGAAGAAGACACTTTTTTACGCAAAGATGCCGCTAAAGAATGTGGGCTTAAATCTGCTTTTGCATTCCCTGTTT
Organism: Candidatus Krumholzibacteriia bacterium; assembly: GCA_047639735.1. GTDB lineage: Bacteria > Krumholzibacteriota > Krumholzibacteriia > LZORAL124-64-63 > LZORAL124-64-63 > JAGRNP01. Next base: position 3,953 of record JBLIOK010000038.1, read on the forward strand.
TTGTTAGAAAACCTGTGGGGGTGATGGAGTTTTTCTCTAGATCTGTGAGAGAGCCTGATGGTGATTTATTAGCGCTAATGACCAATATTGGAAAACAATTAGGTTATATGGTTGCCAGGAAACAAGCCGAAGAAGCCTTAGAGTTTGCAAAAGACTCGGCAGAAGCATCCAACAAAGCTAAGAGTGAATTTCTTGCTAATATGAGTCATGAATTACGTACTCCTATGAATGGCATTATGGGAATGACCCATCTTTTGTTAAATATGGATTTGAATAAAGAACAAAGAGAATATGCTGAGATTATCTGTAATTCTTCAGATACATTACTTGTGCTCTTGAACGAGATACTGGATTTCTCTAAAATAGAAGCCGGTGAATTAATTTTAGAAAATATTCCATTTAATATAAGGGAAACGATGTCTCAGGCAGTGAACTTATTGGTGCCAATGTTTAATAAGAAGTCCTTGGAACTTAAGCTCTTGGTAGAAGATGGGCTACCTGAGAGGACGAATGGTGACCCTGCGCGCTTGCGGCAGATACTGACGAATCTTGTGGGTAACGCACTTAAGTTTACTGAAAACGGAAATATTAAAATCAGTGTAAAAAGCCAAAACGAAAATGATAAGAGCTATTTATTCTACGAAGTCAAAGATACTGGTATTGGTATTCCAGAAGATAAACTTGATAGTATTTTTTCTAAGTTTGTTCAAGCTGATACGTCCACATCACGTACATTTGGTGGCACAGGACTCGGGCTATCAATTACCAAGCAGCTTGTTGAAATGATGGGTGGTGAAATTGGAGTAAAAAGTGACCTCGGTAAGGGGTCTACCTTTTGGTTCAAGATGCCAATTATTGAAGCAGAGGATTTAGAGATTGAAGAAGATATTGTATTAGATGAGGCCAGCAACGTCGCTAAAGATAGAATGAACCCATCTGAAGCTAATGTATTATTGGTAGAAGATCATCTCGTAAATCAAATATTTGCACTAAGATTACTAGCTAAGTTTGGTTTTACAAATATTGATAAAGCAGAAAATGGCTTAGAGGCGGTAAAGAAATTTAAGGCCAAAGACTATGACTTCATCTTTATGGATTGCCAAATGCCAGAGATGGATGGCTATGAGGCTACAGAAAATATCCGTAAACTAGAAGAAGGCTCAGATAAGCATGTGCCTATTGCGGCCACCACGGCAAATGCTATGGTGGGAGATAAAGAAAGGTGCCTAAAAGCAGGTATGGATGAATATATCAGCAAACCGATAAGGCCTGATAAATTAATAAACCTTCTAAGCAAATGGTTTATCTTCGATTCTGATTTCCTTAATTCCCGACAATCTCTCGTGCGTGAGATCAAAGAACCGGACCCGGTCATAGAGAGCACCTAGAAATTTTTACTGATGCTGATGCTGATGTTGAGAAAGAATTGGTCGATATGTTTTTTGACCAAGCAGGTGACTTAATGGAAACAGAAAAAAGATACTGCCTAGGTGGAGACCAAGAAGAATGGAGAGAGGCAGTTCATAAACTTAAAGGATCTTCTGGCAACCTTGGTGCAGACCCTCTTTTTCCGCGATCTACTGCGGCTGACAAATTGCAGGTTCTTGACATACGGTACAACGATTGGGGCACTTCAGATGCCGCCACAATCGCGTCATGGATGAATGTGTGGGACTATGAAGTGGAATACATTCCTTTCATTGATCAACCAGTCGCAGTCGATGATAAAAATTGGGGTTCGTTGAAATCAATGTTCCGTTAAACTATTCTAAAGAGATCAACAAGTTTTTAGAAAGGCGTCGACTCCGAAGTAGAGATCCGCGAGCGCATGCAGGGTTTGGGCACATTTCTTAGGAAACCATGAACGCACTGAATAATGGCATGACCAAACTGTTTGACCTGCTGCTGGCGCCTATGGCCGGCTCGCCGGTGTGGACGATGGTTGTGGTTTCGATCGTCACTTCGGTTTGGGCCCTCTTGTTGTTCAAAGCGGTCACGCCTCAGTCTCAATTGACTCGCGTACGCGATCGTTTGTTTGGGCACATCTATGAAATGGGTTTGTATCAGGATCATCTGCGCATCGTGGGGCGTATCCAATGGGACCTGGCCAAGGCGAACTTGCGCTATATGTCACTCACTTTGCCGGCGCTGATTGTCCTGATGGTGCCAATGGTGTTGACCTTGGCCCAACTTGATAGCCGGTTCGCAAACCGCCCGTTGCACGAGGGCGAAGTTGCGGTATTTACGGTGGCCTTGGCTGAAACCGATCTGGATGCGGTGTATCTGCAATTGCCGTCCGGCGTGAGGATTGGTGCCGGTCCCGTGCGCGACCCATCCGCACAAGAAGTGGCCTGGCTGTTGCGCGTTGATGGGCCCGTGACCGATGAGTTGGTGGTCTTTGCCGGTGAAGAGGAAATCGCACGCCGTTCGGTGCCGGTGGGCGATGGCTTGATTTCCTTAGGCGAAGAGAGCCAAACACATTGGTTTCATACTCTGTTGTATCCGGGTGCACCGGGTCTTTCTTCGGCTGGTGTTGTGACGGCCATGACTCTCAAACTGCCTGATCGTCAGGTTGAATATTTAGGATTTGGTCTGGACTGGCTGATTGCTTTTATGCTGATTTCAATGGTAGCCGGTTTGGCCATCAAAGATGTGCTGCGCGTTTCGATCTGATCGCACTCTCTCCTGCCGAAGGACTCTTCATGGTTTCGCATTTGTTTTCCCGTAGGACCAATTGGGTTTTCGTTGGGCTCATGTTGTCCGGCTTGGCTGGCTGTGGCGGCGACACTTCAACCAACCCGGCAGATCAAAAACTTTTGGTGATTGGCGTCGACTCGGCCGACTGGGAAACTTGGCGCCCGATGCTCGATGACGGCAAGCTGCCGCATCTACGCCAACTGGTCAGCGAATCAACCGCTGGCCGCATGAAGACTTTCTATCCTCTCGAAAAATCGCCCCTCTTGTGGGCCAGCATATGCACCGGCGTGACGCCCGAAGTGCACGGCATCAATAATTTTGTGAGCGGCCAAGACCAAAAGCCGGTCAATAGCAGCGCCTGGTACGCGCCTGCTTTGTGGGACATCATCGGCGCCACCGGGAAGTCGTCCATGATATCGGGGATGTGGACGACCTACCCAGCTCGGCCGATCAACGGCGTGATGGTCAGCGACTATCTGCCCTATGGCCACAACCGCAACAAACCTTTGGCGAACCTCGCGTATCCCGATTCGCTATCAGCCATTGTGAGCGAATTGCGCGTCGATCCGGCCGCTCTTGGCGCCGACGAGCTTGCGCGCTTTGTGGCGGGAGACTTTGCCGAACTGGAAGCGAAATTTCCCGAGGACATTGCTAAGCTGCGCGACATCCACGCTGCCGACCTGGGCTATCTGGCGGTCGCCCGCATGTTGGCCAAGGATGATCCTTTCGATTTGTTCTTCTTCTATCTGCGTGGCCCAGACATGATCAGTCATCACTTCTTTGACTATTTCCGCTCTGAGAAAATGCGCCGGCCACCCTCGGATGAAAGCCTCGCGGCCTTCCAGGGTGTTGTTGAAAGCTACTACGAATGGTCCGATGAGGTGATGGGCGAAGTGTTGAGTTGGTTCCCGGCTGAACGGCAAGTGGCCGTAGTTTCTGATCACGGTTTTTATGGCCCCCGTCATTCGGGCAACAAGGGCACTGCCGAGCACAGCGAGTGGGGCGTGTTTATGGTGCGCAGCCCGTTGTACGAAGCGGGATCTGAATTTGGTCACGTGGATTTGTTGGATGTTTGTCCAACGATGTTGGCCCTGATGGGCATGCCACCGGCGAAGGATATGCCCGGTAAGATATTGGCTGAAGGCACGACGCCTGCTGGTGAAAAACGGGTGAGTAGGATGGAAGGCCAGCGAGTTGATTCGTATCTGCCTTTGCGTCCGGCGACGGGACCGGGCGGGGAGCGGGATGAGGCCGTGGATGAAGAGATACGTAAGCAACTGCGTTCGCTTGGATACATCAACTAACATGTGTTGCTACAAAAGGGTCCGGCAAGAAGCCGGACCCTTTTTCATTCGTGAGACGTCGCCAGATCAACCAGCTTTTTTCTCAGCCACCACTTCTTGGAAGCGGACCAATTGGTTTTGGAAATACTTGCGATCGGGATCGAGTTCAACCGCACGTTCCATGTGTTCCACGGCTTGTTCGCAGTTGCCCAATTTGTTGCAGATTTCTGCTGCAGTATCGAGGACATTGGCACGGTCAGCATCGGTCTCTGCCAATTCGATGCCACGTACGGCCAATTCACCGGCTTCTTCGAGGTTGATGTCGTTCTCAAAGCACCACCAGGCAAAATTGTTCAAGCTACTGGATTTCTCCATCCAGCCTTCATTCATTGAAGCGCGGAACAGCTTTAAGGCTTCTTCTTTGTCGCCATCAATGTAGAGAGCGTTGTCGATAGCCAGTCGTTCACGGCTAGAAGCCACGGCCTCGTTTTCGGTGCCTTCGCTAGCCTTGAGAGCGCTGGCGACATAGGGTGCAGCAGCTGCAGTGTTTTTGGAGCGTTCAGCCTCGCCGCTGTTTTGAGCCAGCGAAAGGGCCATGCGGGCCAAATCGACCTGTTGTTCGGCTGAAGCTTCGTGGCTTTCAAGAGAGGCTTTGGCTTCGGCTTCGAACTCGTCGAAAGTGAAGTCGCCGGAACGAGTGCCGCGGAACATGGCCGTAAGAATGCTTTCGGTGTATTCCCCTGCATTCTCGGTGTCGATTGCGCGAGCTTGGCGATAGTAGTCAATCGCGCCAACGGAATCTTTGCGTGTAGACGCATCGCTAGCCAAACAACGAGCAAGCTCGATGGTAGGCTCGCTTTTGAAGGCGACCTTTTTCTCTTCGATGGTGCGCGGGTCAGCCGCGGCCATCATCGCCGATGTGGACCAAGCTTCTGGGCCGCCGTAACCGATCCAACGATCGGACACTTCGCCCTTGGCGTTTATCGCGATAAAGCTGGGGTAACCGGTAATTTCGTATTTCTTGGCCAAGGCTACGCCTTCGCCTTTTTCTGCATTCACTTTGAATAAAATGACGTTATTCAGGGCAGACTTGATCGTATCGTCTTCGTTCACCGCACGGGCGAACACTTTACAAGCTGGTCACCAATCGGTGTAAAAATCGAGAACCACAACTTTGTTCTCTTCGCCGGCCAGAGCCAGGGCTTCATCGAAGCTGGCTGGTCCGTCGGCGAAAGCCGTGCCGGCTAAACTGAGTACAAAAGTCAGCATAATACCCGCGAGGGTAAGCCGGCTTTTCCAATTGAGCATGCGCATCGCATCATCTCCTGGATGAGCTGGATCAAAATGAACCAGCAGGTGAATACCGGGACATCCGGCTGAGGGTCGCTAAAACATATTCGATTACTTACTAAACTAGTAGGTCATTACGGTGAAACCGCTAGATTTGTTCCGAATCGCCTCTTTTATATAGCAAAATTGTTCAATTGGGTGGGGCCTGTGGAGATGAATGAGGCTGGTATGCCTCAAATGAAAGATTCGTGATATATTTTGCCTGTTCACCATGAAGGTCGAAGATTATAAGATGCTGGATGAGGCAATCGAAATTCGTTATGTGGCAGTCGTTGAAGCATTGACAAGGCTTTGCCCAAATTAACCCAAAAAAATTGAGGGAATTTTGCGTTACTACGTGCTGATCTTTTTCGTGACGATTTCGATGTTCGTGACGCCTGTAGTGCAGGCGAAGGAACAGCCCAAATTGATTCTACAGATCACTGTTGACGGCTTGCGGGGTGATTTACCAGAACGCTTTGACGGCGTATTGGGTGAAGGCGGCTTTCGTTATTTGCGGGATAAAGGGATCTGGTACACCAACGCCAGGTACGAACACGCGAACACCGAAACCATCGTCGGGCACACTTCGTTAGCCACCGGTACGGTTCCCGCTGCCCATGGCATGATTGGTAACGTGTGGTTTGATCACAAACAAGGCCGACTGGTTTACAACATTGAGGACCCGGCACACCACCTGTTGGTCACTGGCGCAGATGTTGATGCGAAGTCGGAGATCGATCCTACTCAGAAAGCGGCCAAGGTTGAAGGACGCTCACCCGATAACATATTGACCTCAACGTTTAGTGATGAACTGGCGGTTCACTATGCTGGACAGGCCAAAATCTTTGCTGTTTCGGTGAAGGATCGCGGCGCCGTGCCGTTGGCTGGCCACGCGGGCAAGGCGTTTTGGTTCTCGAAGGCGAAAGGTGATTTTGTCACCAGCAGTTTTTACTACGATAAGAATCCGGCCTGGGTTGATGAATGGAACAGCCAAAAATTGCCCAGTACTTATGGCGGGCAAGCCTGGAGCCTGCTTCGTCCTCAAGAGCAATACATGTTTGGCGACCGTGATGATGCGGACTACGAAATTGATTTCCCGGGTTATGGCCGTGTGTTTCCCCATGAATTTGGCGCTGCTGACGAAAAATATTTCACGACAAAGCTGACCCTCAGTCCGGTTGGTGACGCCCTGACTTTGGCCTTCGCCAAGGCTGTGGTCTTGAACGAAAAGCTGGGCCAAAATACCGTCCCAGATTATTTGTCGGTCAGTTTTTCGTCGACTGATTATGTCGGGCACTTCTTTGGCACCTCGAGTTTGGAGATGGAAGACAACATCGCTCACCTGGACCGCACGTTGGCCGAGTTGTTTGCATTTATCGATGCCGAGGTTGGGTTGGACAACACCTTGATCGTGCTTTCGGCCGACCATGGTCAGCCCGAAGTACCTGGATTCATGCACGAAATGGGCGTTAAGCACGCCGACTATTTTGATACGAAAGCCATCGATAAAACTCCGGTAGTCGCGGCGTTGACCGAACGATTTGGCGTGGGTGCGGAACTCATCGATACTTTTTTTCAGCCCTACCTGTACTTGAATCGCGATCTGATCAAAGAGAATAAATTGGATCAAAACGAGGTGGAAAAAATGCTGGTGGCAGAATTGCTGAAACTGCCTGGCATCGCCTATGCCGTTTCGAGCACTGCGCTGAGTCGTGGTGAGGTGCCCAACACTGTGATGACGCGCTCGGTGCTGAAGAATTATCAGGCTGACCGTTCGGGAGATATCTACCTCGTTTTCTCTCCGAATGTGTTTATCAACGATTTTGAAGGGTTGGTCGTGGCATCAACCCATGGTTCGCCTTGGCGCTACGACACTTTTGTGCCCGTTGTTTTTGCGGGTGCTGGAATTGAGGGCACCGAGATAGCCCGGCCGGTGACGCCTTATGATATTGCACCGACATTAGCCCGATATCTGGGTGTTAAGCCACCGTCCGGTGCGACCGGTGAACCGTTGGTGGAAGTTTTGGGAAAGTAGGGAGTGTCGGCCTTTATCGAGCTAGCACCATACGTTGGGTTCTGACCTCGGCACCCGCCTGCAAGTGAACCAGATAGACGCCCGAACTGACGGCGCGACCGGCGTCATCCCGTCCGTTCCAACGCTGTTGGTATTCACCGGTTGCAAGGGATTGTGCGGCCAATAAACGTCGCACCAGGTGTCCGGCCAAGTCGTAGATTGTTAGGCTTACGTTGGCGTCAGTGGACAATTCAAAGCGCAAAGTAGTGGCAGGGTTGAACGGGTTTGGGGCGGGCGGTGACAAGACCAAAAAAGTTGACTCAGGGCTTGGCACGGCCGAAAGGTCCTCACGTTGTTGGATGACTTTTGAAACAATGAACTCGGCTGGTCTGACGATAGCGAGACCGAAATCGATGACCGTGCGTCCTTCTAGAATATCTAGGGTCGTTGTTGTGAATTGGTCACAACGCGAGAAATAGGCGCTGCTAGGCGTTGTGCCCTGCAGCCATCCCGCCTGGAAAAGAGTGAGCAAGAATTCATCCACATCCTGCCGAATGGTTCCCCATAGCAAGGGCGTGTTTTCCTCAAAAGTGCACCACAAAGTGCCATCATATATTGATCGGTGAGCGAAAGACATCAGACGGCGCACAGCAATGTAACGATATTCGGCTTGTGTCGATAACGTGCGCGCGCCCCAGGTCCGAATCCCAGACAAATCGCGGATGGCGTTGATGTTTTGCAGATTCAATTGGTCTTGTTCGGGGGATGTGATGGTGTAGTCGACGCCGGTGGCCGTGGCGATTAGTCCTATCGGCGATTGGTGGGGATCGGTGGCTGAATAATTGCCGGCGACAAAGCCGCTTGGTGGCAGAAGTAACGAAAGGCCTGTCGGCGTCGCTTGGATCCAAGGAAAATAGAGTGCACCAAAGCCGTCCATGCTCGCCAATCCAGCGCGCTGAGTTTGCACTTGTGCGATGTCATTAGGCGATGCGGAATCGAGGATGGCGATGCGATCGCCAACGGATTCACAGTGAGAGATCATGGCCGTTTGTACCGCAGCAGAAGTGACGCCGGGGATGGCGATGATCGAGACGTTGGTAGCCAGGTTTTCCAACATGGCCTGCAATCCAGTACG
>JBLIOK010000039.1:0-12388 GCA_047639735.1 Candidatus Krumholzibacteriia bacterium
GACAAGGCCAGTGATCAAGGCAGTGATGCCTCCGAGATAGCCAAGCACGACTGGATTGAACAATCGAATCTTTTGGAATAACGAAGTGACCAACAAGCCGACCATGGTGCTGCAGTAGGTCGCGATCAGAATGGGCAAGAAAATGTCGGTGGGATCAACGGCGCCCATCTGCGCACGGTAGGTAAATATAGTGACCGGTACGATGGTGACGGCGGAGGTGTTGATGACAAGGAAGAGGATTTGATCATCGCTGGCCGTGTCGGGCTCGGGGTTCAGTGTCTGCAACTCTTTCATGGCCTTCAGGCCCAACGGCGTGGCGGCGTTGTCGAGGCCAAGCATGTTGGCCGCCATGTTCATCACGATGCTGGCCGAGGCCGGGTGTCCCGCGGGTACACCTGGAAAAATGCGCCTCAACAAAGGCCCAAAGGCCTTAGCTAGGAAGTCGACAGCCCCGCCCTTTTCGCCCATGCGCATGATACCGAGCCAAAGGCACATAACGCCGGTCAGGCCGAGTGCGATTTTAAAAGCCGTTTCAGCCATATCAAAAGTGGCACCGACGAGTTCGCGCCACACTTCGGAGTGGCCGATGGCGGCGCGATAGACGGCGGCGGCAAATCCGCCGATGAAGAAAAAGGTCCAAATCCGGTTGAGCATAGCACTCCGTGGTGGCCTGTTGAGACGAGTCCCGCTAGGATAGGGGTGAACTTGTAGAAGATAACGGGCGCGGCTCCGTGTGTATATGGATTTTCAAAGGGTGAAACAATGGCGTTGATTTGGGCGGGAACATTGCAAAAGATGCGCGTCGAGGCGGCTGATCCGGTAGCCTACTACTTGGCTGACGGATGGTGGGAGAAGGAAAACCGTGTGGAGGATTGTCATTTAAACCCTCATATTGGTTCTGAATTGACGATCACGTTCTCCGGCAAGATCCAGTGCTCGGCCTGCGGCCGCAAAACACGCAAAACTTTTGGTCAGGGCTTTTGCTTTCCCTGCTCTCAGTCCCGGGCCGAGGCTGATATCTGCATCGTGCGCCCTGAGCTGTGCCATCATGGCGAATCTGACAACCCCTGCCGCGATGAAAGTTTTGCCCAACGCGTCTGTTTTCAGCCGCACATTTTGTACTGTTCGCTAACCAGCGGTGTGAAGGTGGGGATCACTCGTCAGGAAAATGTGCCTTCGCGCTGGATCGATCAGGGTGCGGTGGCGGCGATTCCAGTGGCGAAATTACCCAGTCGACGTGCGGTGGGTGAGACGGAAAAGCGACTCAGCAATGCGGGATTCGCCGATAAAACTCACTGGACCAAAAACCTAAAAGGCAATCCGGAAGGGTTTGACCTCAAGGCAACCAGCGAAGAGGTAGTGGCGAGTTTGCAAGAGTGGGGCGTCGAAGGCGTCTTGTCGGAGCTTGAACGATTGGAGCACACATTCAATTATCCTGTGGAAACTTGGCCAACGAAAGTGAAGAGCTTCAATTTGGACAAGGAGCCTGTTGCGGGCGGTATGCTGCAGGGAATAAAGGGACAATATTTAATCTTCGCTGATGGTGTGATCAACATGCGCAAATACACTGGATATCAGGTCGAGGTGAGTGTGAAATAAGCGAAGTCACAGGCCTGTCATGAAACGAAGACATCACGACTCCACCCGTCATTGGGTGGGGTCGTTTTTTATGTGAAAAAGCCGCCCGTGAATCATCAATATGCTGCAGTATAATAAGTTAAGGGTTTGGGTGCCGGATTGCACAGGGAGAGTGAAATCGTCAAGTCTTAGCCAAGGAGGGCCTATGCAGCGTATCACACAGGAAATTTTCGACGGCGTCACTTTGCGAGCGAGCCTGCAAAGACTCGGTGTCATCGAATTGGAGGAACGTTTGGAGTTCAGCCCCTTGTTGGTTGAAAGCAGTTTGCAACAAGTCGATCCCAACGCACCGGCCACCTGCTGCGTTTGCAAAATTCCAGACAATGATTTCCGGCCCAACGAGTATCCCGCATGGTGAGGGATTCTCGCACTTATGAAAGCCGTCCGTCGCGGTCCGGGCCTTCGCGGAGTTCCGGACCCGACGGGCAGCAGAACGAAAACGACAATCTTGAGCAGGCAAATCTGGTGTGGGACTTGTGGAATTTGCGCGCTCTTTTTCCGGACGCCGAACGTGACGACTTGTTGCGAGTATTGCGGCGCCGGATCAGCGGTCTGGCAAGAGAGCGGGAGGCTCTTGTCGGATTGTGGGCTGGGGATCAGGTTATCCTGACCCCAGGCCGCAATTTTCTGCGAGCAGCACCAGAATTGAATCACGGCATTGTTGTTTCGTTGCACCTTGGACCCTACCAATTGTTGGCCGAACCGTGGTTGGCCGCCGGGCATGATCCGGTGGTGCTGATCAACGCCGGCGCCCTGGCAGAATTCGAATTGGCCAGTGAGGGCATGAGCTCTCATCTGAGGCACCGTGGTAAGCTAACTTTTTTGCCGGTAGGATCGCCCGGTTCGCTGAAAAAGGCCGTACAAGGGGTGCGCGATGGGCGACCGGTGATTGTTTATCTCGATGGGAACAACGGTGACCAGGGAATGGGGCGCACTCGAGAGCAGGGCCTGCGTTATCAGCTCCCTGGGCGGCAGATCCGGGTCAGGACAGGGCTGGCCCGGCTCGCTTGCCGCTTGGAAGCACCGTTGCACATGATAAATCTGCGCTGGGAGGCTGGTGAGGTGATGTGGGAGCGGGCACCGACCCTGCGTCCTCGCCGAGAAGGTGACGTCTCTGCCATCACCCGTCGCCTCTTTGATTGGCTGTTCAGCCAGGTCATAAAATTCCCCGATCAATGGCACTATTGGGCCATGATCAAAGACTCTAGTTCTTGTTTTACAAAATCCCGACTAGATGAACGGAAAATTCCTACGGGTTTGCGAAACGATTTTCAAAAAGCCTTCCTGGCCTGTTTGGAACATTCGCCGAATCGTGTCCACCTGATCCTGGAAAAAGATGTCGAAGTGTGGTCGGGAGACGTGCTGGCCGACCTCACCGAAGATCGGTTCTACCCGGCCGCAAACATGCGCGATCAAGACCTCGATGCATTGCGCGCGAGCCGGCAATCGTTGGCCGAATTGAGCAAGAGCAACGGTTTGCCTTGGGTTCGCTTTCACGGGCTGCGCCTTTGCTTGTTGGGCATGGCTCGTCTGGGTGGGATTAGCGATGACTCCTGACTGGGAAATTATCGCTCATCCCACCGGGTCGTGGTTGGTGAAGGCTGGACGTGTCGTCTATGCAGTGCCGCCACACGTGGGCAGGGCGTTGCAAACGGGCACGATTCCTTTTGAAGTTTCGCCGGGCGATTGGGCGGAATTGCGGCAAGCACTAGCAGCGGCTTTGGCGGGCGATGAGGGGGACTGCAAACGCTTGCCGCCTGCTATCTGGTTGCGGCTGCCGCTGATACCGGCACGCGTGGTTCGAATTCTGTCACGTGTTTTTAGACCATTGGCTAGCAGATATGGCTTACTGCCGCTGGCAATATTGGGGTTGGCTGGGTACATACACCTCGGTCTCACAACATCAGCCAACCCTTTGCATTTCACTCCTGGCTTCGTAGCAAAAACGCTTGCTGTTTTTCTTGTGACGGCTGTCTGGCACGAATTGGGGCACGCATCAGCACTGGCTAGGCGAGGCTATCCGCCAGGTGGCGTGGGCGCGGGTTTGCTTTTTGTGATTCCGGTCTTGTTCGCCGATGTGACAGCAGTTGGAGCCTTGGAAAAAGAGGGAAAGCTGCACGTAGATGGCGCCGGTATGGTGTTTCAATTTGGACTTGGCGGCGCTTTGGCGGTTTTCAGCAGAACCGGGATTGCTGGTCCGGAGCTAGAAGTGGCAGCGTGGTTGGCCTTATCGGCGGTGGTCTGGAGCCTTTTTCCATTTATAAAATCTGATGGATATTGGCTTGTTTGCGACGCCCTAGGATTGATCGATCTGGAGACTGATCCACACCCTTTACCAAGTGGGAGGCTGCTTTGGTTCTTACGTTTGTACCGTTGGGCCAATGTCGTATTCCTGCTCTTGGTTGGAATTGGCTTGCCCCTTCGCTATTACACGCGGATCAGCGCGATGATTGGTCATGTTTCTACTGATTGGCATCGACCGGAAATAGTGGTTCCGGTGGGAATCGTGGCCGTCGGAATATTAGGCGTGATATGGATCAATATTGCGCGCCGAATCGTCAGTCTGGTGCGCGCGGCGATCTGAAAGTGGTGTACGGAGAAACAATGTCTTAGAATTGAGGGGAAACACCGTCAGTTTTGACTTTCTCCGGGACAGACCACCATGGGCCGCAAGAAAAAGCGCCAACCTGCCAATGAACAATCGCGGCAACCCAAACGTGGGATGCGGCGCTCGATTCGTTTCAGCGAGGAAGACAAGCCTGGTAACCCGCCGCGAGGCCGAGGGGAAGACGCTCCCCCGGAAATCTTATTGCGAATGCTCACCGTCGCCGAAGCACTCGAACGGTTAGAGTTTCAACTGCGCGCGTATGCCGCAAAAAACCAACCCAAAGTTCTCGTCGTTCATGGCAAAGGCCACTCTTCCCCTGGGGGGATTTCGATCCTAGGACCTGAGGTCCGCGATTGGTGCGACTCTCACCCCTCACTGGTGGAATCGTGGCAAGAGGCACCCTCGCGATGGGGCGGCTCCGGAGCCATTGTTATCACACTGTGTCGATGAAAAGGAATAGCTCATGCCCATAGACGAATTTGTCGACCCACCAGATTCTGATGAATACGAAGGCTTCTTAGCCAGTCGGACGGCACTCGTTACCGGCGCGGCCAAACGTATTGGTCATGTGTTGGCAGTCGCTTTGGCTGCCGAGGGTGCGCATGTCATTGTCCATTATCACACTTCAGAATCTGAAGCAAAAGCAACCGTCAGTGAGATCACGAACAATGGGGGCACCGCACACAGTATTTCCGGTGACCTGACAGACGCTTCAGTCGCCGAGTCTTTGACCGCACACGCGGCAGAAAAGTGTGGCAACCCCATCGATATATTGGTGAACAACGCTTCTTTTTTTGAACGGACGAGCGCGCTTGAAACTTCGAGCCAATTGTGGGACAGCATGCAAAACATCAATCTGCGCGCGCCCTTTTTACTTGCTCAGGGGTTCGCCAAGCAACTGCCTGATAAATGGAAGGGCGACATCATCAATCTCAACGATGCCCGTTCGCTAGTGTGCGATCCCGAACATTTTGCTTATGCCATTGCCAAGATTGGGCTGCATGGCTTGACTCGAACAATGGCCATGTCTTTGGCACCACGAATAAAAGTGAATGAGTTGAGCCTTGGAGCAGTAATGGCCCCTAGTGACGTAAAATATCTAAAGACAAAAAAATCTGAACTTCCTGCGGGCCGTTTTCCCCAGATGGTAGAAGTCGTCAATGCGATGATGTTCTTGCTCGGCACCAATGGCGTTACCGGGCAATCGATCCGCATAGATGGCGGGCAATATCCTAGCTGACAATCAGTCTGTAAAAAAAAGAGGGCCCAGTCGAAGCTGGGCCCTTTTTCGCGCGAAATAACGTTTCTAACGGAACGCTGCTTTCATCGCAGCAAAGGAGACTTCTTCATCGCATTGGTCAAGTACGGCCAGGTCCAAATCGCAGCCGTTGCCAGCGACGCCAGCCCCAAGTGCTCACGTTGTTGACTGCATTCGTATTGTCACCCAAGTAAACACTGTCCAGTGCTGCTTCAATGGCGCCGCTGTAATAAGGCTCATGGCAACGACAAACAAGATCAATTTTTTCACTTTATTCCCCCCAAGAAACAAGTTCAAAATCATCTAGAGTCGATTAAAAGATTCCAATTTGGATGCCATTTACTTCCTTTTTTTTGATCACCAAATGATTCCGCCTTAGGCAACTGGGTTACTTAACCAGACTGACCGCAACGGATGACGTTTTGTCTCCAGCTTTCATTCGAAAAACATAGACACCACTGCTGACTTCGCGCCCGCTAGCATCGGTGCCATTCCATTGCACGACATTTTGGCCACGCAGGAAGGTGCCGGTGGCCACGACGGCAATCTGTTTTCCACTCAAGTCATACACGGCCACTTCTCCCTCAATATCTTTTTCAGGGCTAAATGACACGGTGACTTGCGGATTGAATGGATTTGGGAATGCTACCAAATCGATGGGGCCGTATTGAGGCAAGTCGCCAACACCGCTTTGGTCATCTTGCAGCACTGCGACTTCGGCCAAAGTCGCCGCACAGGCAATAGTGATTTGGGTGCCGAGGCCGGCAACTCCCGATATCAAGGTCCACTCATCGGTGGTTCGGTGGTAGCCAGGGTAGTTGTCGTAGTCGTATTCGATAGCCAAAAAGGCGGGGATGCCTGCTTGTTGGAAGGGAACGTGGTCGCTGCCAAAACTGAAATAGTCTTTTTGGTTAGCAATATCTGTCAGTAGGTTCGTGTTGTTTTCCATGACGGACATCAAAGACTCCCACGCAGGTTGCCCTTCAATACGCACTTTGTAGGTGCCTGCCGTGCCGTCGTTCCAAGCGATCATATCCATCGTGACCGCAGCGATGATATTGCGATTTTCACTGATGGCTTCATTAACAAAATGAACGCTGCCATTGAGGCCTTGCTCTTCTGAATCAAAAAGTACGAATTGGATCGATTTCTCAAAGTCGCGTCCAGCGGCGATACGCGCGATTTCCATCACTGAAGCGGTGCCAGATCCGTTGTCTTCGGCGCCGGGGGCGTTGTTGCTAGGACTTGGCGAGATGGAATCATAATGTCCGCCTACAACCACAAATTCGTTTGGGGCGACCGTACCTGTTTTTGTGGCGACAATGTTTCGGCAGGGCACGCCATTGTAGGTGAAGTTGTCGAACTCAACGGTATAGCCATATCCCGTTAGTTTGTCGGCCATGTAATCTCCGATGAGAGTCTTGTCAGTTGTGTTGTAGTAACGCGTATTGACCGACTGGGATCCATTGTAAGAAAAAACTGCGTGGCCGCTGATCTCTTGGACAGTCTGAAAAAAAGCTGGTTGGCTGACGTTGGCGACAAAGTCAGCAATGAGCGCGGCGTCTTTGTTTGTGAAAGATGAATTCGAAGCCAAGGGGTGAAGTTGATCCCACCCGACTGGGGGTGCCTCGAGTGGGATCCGCACGCGGTCCAAGTCAGTAGCGGCAAAGGCGCTTTGATTGGCGGCAGAAACTTCGACAACAAACGAGGCATCTTGGCGCCAATGAATATGGCCAAGTGAGGTCAGTTGCTGTTCGGTTTGAACAGGGTCATGGCGGTGACCTTTACTTTGGATCAGGTAGAACTCTGAATTCTTAAATTGTGGTTGGAAGGCGTTCCCGTAGGCTGACTCGCCACCTTGTGAAATACGGTCAGCGATAATGAGTCCGCCTGGAACTTCAAAAGTTAAGACGGACAAGTTTGGTCGGTCACTGTGGACGTCACTTAAGAGGGTGTCGGGAGCGTAGGTGATACCAACGCCAAATACTGATTTTGGCGCTAAGTGCGCAACCAGGGTGAAAGCTATGGCCAATTGAATAATGAAGATTGGGCGAGATCGGCTACCGAGCATGAGTGTCTCCTGAGTTGTCTTGTTTGTTTTTGCCAGTAATTGGGATGCCCCGCCGACCCAATGGCCGGCGGGGTGTGCACTTGGTAAGAGTAGGTGCCACTAGCCCTTGGTCGTCCACCCTCATCCGCGCCGTCCCACTGGTAGGTGTGTGTACGTCGCCAGATCAAGTGATACTTCACGAGCAAGAAATTAATAGGCACCTTTTCTTATCAACGAAGGCCGGATCGGCTCTTCGTCTCTCGATTCACATCCTTGATTATAGCACTTCCTTCGTTTCAGTGTTTGCATTTTCAGAAGCTGCCGGGCCGTCTGGGTTTCGTGGTGCCGGCCATGACAGACATCAGCTGGGGTCACGTTGTCCAAAGACTCATGCACACGTTCGTTGTTGTAGTCGTTCACGAATCGCTCCAGCTCGCGCTCCGTATCAGGTATTTGGTTCCAGAACTGACCTCGACTTGAAGGCTTGGGCGCTAAGCCGAAAGCACCATGTTCAGCGTAGATGCAGATTTGGGCTGATGCCTTCACGACGGCACAACTCGGCGATGGCCTGTTCGCCTCTGAGTCCTTCGAGAACAATGCGTATTTTCTCTTCCGAGGAATATTTGCGGCGGGTCTTGCGATTGATCTCTCGAACGATTGATTCAGGATTTGATTTGCTACTCATGGTACACCCCGTCTATGGATTCACATTACCAGAAGTGTCCTTTAATTTAAGACTTGAAACTGTCTCACTTCAGCTGGCAGGAAACTTAAGAGTGAATAAATATTCTAACCGTAGGTGAAAAACTATACGAAGATATGTATTGTTGTTTATGGATTCATTGATTGATTAAAAATAGCGCATGAGAATGGGCACTAGCCCCGCAGACGTCCTGCTGAGCGGGGCTAGCACGATTTTTAACCCGAAACCTGACCTACCGATAGTCTTCTGCATCGGGATACATTTCATTCCACCAGTCTGGCCGGTCTTTTAAATATTTTGCCAGATAGGCCATGATCGTATTGTTCCAAACAATGCGCTGGTCGTGATCCAGAATGTGATGACCTTGCCCCACAATCTGCACGTATTCGACATCCTTCCCTAGCATCTTCAAGGCAGTAAATAGTTGGTCGCTTTCACCTTTTGGCACATTGATGTCGGTGTCGCCATGAACCAACAAAAGTGGCGTGGTGATTTTATCGGCATGAAAGAGAGCGCTTTGTTCGACGAACAACTCGCGGTCTTGCCAAGGAAAGGAGTGCGCCAAGGCACGAGCGCCATAGGCATATCCCCACATCCCTTCGCCCCAGTAGCTGCTGATGTCCGATATGCCCGCGTGGCTCACCGCAGCCGCAAACAAGTCTGTTTGCGTGATGATGTACTCCGTTAAAAAGCCGCCGTAGCTCGCGCCCATGCACCCGACTTTTTGGGAATCAGTAAAGGGGTGGGCAGCCAGAAACTTCCGAGTGCCTTCGATGACTTCCGGCGCGGTCAACTTGCCCCAGTCGTTCACGTGTCGTGCAGCATATTCTTGCCCGTATCCGGTGGCGCCACTGGGGTTGGGCACGTAGACAATGTAGTCCTGGCCGGCCCAAACATTTTTGGGGTATCGCCCGCCGAAATCGCGAGTGATCGGGCTGGTGCCGCCATAATAATAGACGATTACCGGGTATTTTCGGTCCGGATCGAAGCCGGGTGGATAATAGACAAAGCCGTCCATCGCCATGCCTTTGTCCAATTCCGCAACCCAGTTTTCCACTTTGCCAAACACAACGTCGCGATAAGAGTCGGTGCCTGGGTCGAGCAATAACGACGCCGTGTTCTTTTTCAAGTCGATCAGGTGCACGCTAAATGGCGAGGTTGCGCCGGAGCCGCGAGCCACCGCCATTTGTGCGTCGGCAGCAAAGTTAATTTGCCCAGTCACATCAAGCCCGGTCGGAATAGAGGTCCATTCCTCGGCACCGGGTTGGCTGCGATAGATGTTGTTGTATTGGGTGTCCGTTGTACGAGCGTAGATCATACCGTCGGCTTTCGACCAATCCACACCCGAGACATCGGGGCGCAAGTTCAAGCTCATCGCGCTCGGTTCGCGGCTGGCCAAATCGTAGAGGTACAGCTGGCCGCCGTAGTCGTTAGCCTGGACGCCCTCGGGCAAGTTGCGGCCCAAGCCGTCGAAGGCAGAAGGGGATCCTTGGAGCAACAGTTTTTTACCATCGGGACTCCAGGTCGCGCCACCGATTTCCGGTGCCGAAAACACGCGTTCAACAGCCAGCGATTCCAGGTTCAATAGCCAAAGCTCTGAACTGTAATAAGGGCGTGTGGTCAGGTCTTCTTCGCTGGTGAAAAACAACATCTGGCTACCGTCTGGGCTGATTTCCCAACTGTCAGCGCTGACCGGTCCCGCTGAAAGACGCCGAGTCACGCCCGAGGGAACAAAAGTTTGCATCAAATGGGAACGCCCGCGCCACCACGGTTGGCGGTCTGCTAGATACATGACCCGTTTTACCTTACGAGGGTCCGCATCAGGCGACCGATCGATAGAGTAGACGATCGATTTGCCATCGGGCGCCCACTGCCAGCTGCCAAGTTCTGCCACATCGGCCAATACGACCTCGGTTTCGCCGCTCTCAAAATCAAACGTGTGCAGGGATCCGGTATCGCCGCTGTTGATCTGCCAGGTGATGCGGTGGCCATGGGGGTGCCAACTCACAGAACCAGGGGCGTGGTCACCTCGCCACAGTTGGACTAAATCACCGGACTTTGTATCGCGCACCTCGATCCAATTCTCGCGATCTTTACCATTGCGGTATTCGCTCAAACTGATCGCGCACAAGGCACCGTCAGCAGACAAAGACACGTTCCCAATCCGCGGCGCGTCGAGCACAGTCTCGATGTCAACGCTGTGGCCAGGTTTTGTGCTGGCCTTGGTGAAGGCTTCAGCGTTCGTCGACAAGGTGAAGGAAAGAGCCCAGTCGTCTGTTGATTCTCCGTCATACAGTGAGCGCAAAATTATCAGGTGGGTGCCGATCATTACTGAGGTTTCGGCCGTGTGAGAAGTGGGAGCCTCTTCCTCGTCTTCTTCCTTGGTGAAACTCAAAGCATCGGTTCCGATGGCGCCCAATACCGGTTGGTCGCTACGAACCGTGATGGAAACCTTTTGCCAACGATCGCTCGTCACATAGAACGCGAGATACCGAGCGCCGGCACCTTCAGGGGTTTTGAGTTTCAATCCGTCAGCCGCTGAGACTTTGTGCCATTCAATGTCACCATTACGACCGGCGAACGAGCCGTTCTTGCGCGGTCGGGTGTTGCCTGGCAGCGTCGGCATCTCCTGGAGCAGATCGTCCCAAGTCACCCCGGCCCGGTCCGCCTCGTAAAAGGCAGGCAAAGCCAACGGAATAATATCTGTGACGAGCACATCTTCAATGGTGAGGAATTTCGCCTCAGGGGCTTCAGTCGAGGCCAATATGTTGCCATGGAAAAGCAGCATGATGCCTACAGAGAGAGTAAAGGTGGCAGTGATCGCGCGCATGAGGCCTCCAGATTCGATGACGAAACATGATGGTATCATCGCACTCTACATCACTCATCAAGCCTTCCCAACCGAAGAATTTGCCCTTTTTTCGGCGCTAAGCTTTCTGAAGCCCTCCCATCGCTAAGGTATTGAGCGGGCGTTCGTGCTATCAATTCGTCATTTGAGAGATTTTGAGGCTCAGCAAGACACGGCCTTCAGCCCAAGGCTCAGTTTATGCTATACTGCGGTAGCTTGATCAAACGTCGGCTCAGTTCTTGACAACAAAACACCGTGTGGGCCAGCATACTAGGGGAGAACTCATGAATTCACGATTGCCTGTTTATATAGCAATTTTTTTAGTGGCCACCGGCGTCAGCGGCTTTTCGTCCACGGCGGTTCAGGCTGAATGCCTAGACTACTCCACCTACATGCACGTGACCGGGGCACTTCCTGCCGAAGCGCGTTTTCTCGACCAAATGGGCGATCACGTCTACGTGAGTTCGATGCAGGTTATCGATGTGTCGGTGTCAGGTGTTCCTGCCGTCGTTGGTGATTTCGAAGGGGAATCCGGCGATGTTCGTGGTATCAAGGCGACGGCCACTCACCTGTATGTTATCTACAGTGCTGCCGATGGAGCCGGATTCAATGGTTTGGCCATCTACGATCTTGCCAATCCAGCAGCGCCGGCAAAAGTTGGCGTCCTCGCGTTACCTCAGTTCATGACCCAAATGCGCATCGTTGGTGACCGCGCTTATTTGCGCAACGACCAGGGGCGCTTGACCATCGCCGATATCAGCGACCCAAGCGCTCCATTGGCCATGGGCAATATCGGCCAAAACTGGCTGGACTCATTCGATCTCAATGGCAACTTCCTCTACGCCGTCGATCGGCTGCAAAACGACATTGCAGTGATCAATGTGACCGACGGCAACAGCTTGCAGGTCGACTTTCGCTTGGCCATGTCTGACATCATTTCCATCTCGTTTGACAATGGTTACGGATATTTCTTGCACGCAACGCAGGGCACAAAAGTATTCACTTTCTCCGCGCCCGATCAATTTACGATGGTCAACAGCTTGCCGGATATCGATCGGCCCCTGGTTATTCGCGGTGCCATGGCCTATTCCTATGGCAACCCCATGAATGTTTATGGACTGAGTGATGCGAGCAGCCCCGACTTGGTGGTCAGTGTGCCCTTCGTGATTCATGATGGCATTATGGATGGCGACCGCGCTTTGGTTGGATTGTCCAATAACTTCGCCGAAATGGATCTCAGCAATACGAGTGCGTTACCAGCTCTGGCTGGCACCCTCGACGTT
>JBLIOK010000040.1:0-12370 GCA_047639735.1 Candidatus Krumholzibacteriia bacterium
ACACCCGATGGAGGGTCAGTGCGCATCCGGTTGACCGAGTCGGGGACCGCCGTCAGGCTGATCGTTGAAGATTCCGGCATAGGGATCCCTGAAGACAAATTGGGCGAGATATTTGATCGTTTTTTCCAGGTTGATGGTTCGACCACCCGCGAACACAGTGGCCAAGGTTTGGGGCTAGCCCTTTGCCACGATATTGTGAGCAATCACGAGGGTCGTATTTGGGCAGAAAACCGTCTTGAGGGCGGCGCGAGGTTTATAGTACTGCTTCCTCGCCGACCAGCAGTATTGCAACCGTCCATTCCATCTTCGTTGGTTAGCCTGCCCTTTGAGGCAGGCGAATTCATGGAGCGATTGATGTTGTGGGTGAGCGAAAGCTTGGGCGTCAAGATGGCGACCTTGCTGGTGCCCGATGAAAGTGGTCAGTTCCTTGATATAAGGGCAGCCATTGGCCTGCCCGAATCGGTGGTTCAAAGCACGCATATTAGGTACGGAAGCGGGATTTCAGGTCAGGTATGGCAAGACGGTAAGACCATGTTGATCAATGATGTGACCGCAGATCCCCGTCTGGATCAGCAATGGAGCGAATCGCGCTATTCTACGCCCTCCTTGTTATGTGTTCCGCTAATACATGAAGAGAAAGTGGTGGGGGTGATCTCGGTCAACAATAAGATCGACGGCAGCCTACTTGATCACGACGACCGCGTATTTTTGGAGTCGTTGGCGGTGCGTGTTTCAGATCTGTTGTATCAATACAATGTTTGGCAAACGGGTTCGGTCCATTTTCAGAAGATTCGCGAAACGTTGCGGGCAACGACTGCGGTTGGGCATCTGCGACAGGAAACAGTTTTGCAGGTATGTCACGAGATCTGCCTGTCCACTGCCCGTCGCGTCACTGATGACGAACCAGAACTAGAAAACCTCGCTTTTGCCCTGCAATTTTATGATGTGGGCTTGAGCAGCGTCCCTCCGCAATTGCTTAATAAGCCCGGCGCCCTTACTGAGCGTGAAGAGCAACTGATGCAGGAACATGTGAGCGCGAGTTTGGAAATGCTGGAGCCCATTTTCTTGGGCACTCAGGCCAGACAGATCATCGCGTGTCATCACGAAAACTTTGACGGATCGGGTTACCCTTCTGGAATCGCTGGCGACGCCATACCGCTCGGTGCCCGATTGTTGAGGCTAACCGACACCCTTGGCGCCTTGTTGAACAAGCGCCCGTGGCGAGACAAGCACAGCTTGGCCAGCGCTTTGCAAGAGATCGACTCCGGTCGTGGAGAACGGTTTTGCCCTGAGGTGACGGCTGTTTTCTTGGAGGAAGTGGAATCGCGTCGCGATCGGATCTTGGAATTGCAACGCGATGATAACGATAGCAACGAATTGAAACGCCCGGCTTTGGACAGGCGAGGTATGGTGAGCCTGAGCGTTTGATGGGATTCATTCGCGCAGAAGTTGATTTTGAAGTTTAGTCTTTAGCCTGATGTGTCGATAGATGAGGTAACACTAACAAATTGCCTACAGGAGGCACCCAATTGCGTACTGTTTTGATCGCCGATGACGAACACAATATCCGCCATATTCTGGATTTTAGTCTGAATGCAGAAGGCTATGACGTGATCCCCGCCCACAATGGCGAAGATGCCTTGTCCTTGGCACGAGAGAATCAGCCCGACCTGATCATTCTGGATGTGATGATGCCGGGCAAAGGCGGGATCGAGACCTGTCGCGAGCTAAAGAAGGACGCTTCAACAGCCCATATTCCCGTGATCCTGTTGACCGCAAGGGCAACCAAGGGTGATCGCGAAGCGGGGCTGGAGGCAGGCGCCAACGACTACATCACCAAACCATTCAGCCCGCAAAAGGTGATCGAAACTGTCCAGGATCTGCTGACCGCGGCTAGCTAACCGGTTCTGATCGCCTCGCATTTCAAATGGTCCCCCTGCTCTGGCAGGGGGACTTTTTTGTGGGGATAGGGGCATGGGGCATGATCGGTTGGCTATCATAGACGACTCGCCTTCGAGGCGTTATCATACCTGATCACATTATCGCAACGGTCTTGAGCGAAAGAATCGGCCATTGTCCAGCGTCAGCAACTGCCAACTTGCCGAGGTCGCCTTGCCGGTGCCATTGGCGCAAACTTTTTCCTACCGATTTACCGTCCTCGATAACAAGCCTCTGGTACGTGGCGATTTGGTGGTAGTGCCATTCGGTCGGCGCAAGCGCGTCGTGGGGTTGGTTGTCGGTACATCTGATCTTGATTGCGCAGCGCTTGAGGTCGGCGGCGTAAAGCTGAAAGATGTGACGGAGGTCTTGGCTGTTGAATATCGGTTGGCGCCTGACCGGATGCAGGTAGCCCATTGGATAGCCGATTATTATCTGCTGCCGCTGGGCGAAGTTGTGCCGCTGTTTCATCCGCCAAAGCCGGGGACAAAAGTCCGTAAGAGCAAAACAGTCGAAGGGGAATATCCGGTTGTCGACCAGGCGATTATCGAGTTGAGTTCCAGCCAAAAAGAAGCCGTTGCCGCCGGCAAAATTCACCTTGATAGGCAGGAATTCGGCACCATCCTTTTGCACGGAGTCACCGGCAGTGGCAAAACTGAAGTCTATTTGAATCTGATCGAGGCTGCGTTGGCCGAAGGGCGCGGCGCAATTTTTCTGTTGCCCGAAATCGCGTTAACTCCGCAAACGTTGTCCCGTATTTCGGCGCGCTTTGACGACCGTGTGGCGGCCATCCATAGCGGTCTCTCAGCTGGGCAACGCTGCGCCGTGCACGAGGCGGCAGCCCGAGGCGAAATTGATGTGGTGGTGGGGCCGCGCTCCGCCCTTTTTGCGCCGGTTAAGAACCTTGGCATCATTGTGGTCGACGAAGAACACGAGACGTCTTACAAGCAAGATGAAAAGCCTCGTTATCACGCTCGGCACACCGCTCTCATCAGGGCGCGCGAAAACCGAGCTTTGGTTGTGCTGGGTTCGGCCACTCCGGATCTGGAAAGTATGGAGAACGCGCGCAGTGGCCTGTACACATTGTGTGAAATGCCAGAACGCATGGGCGGCTCGTTGCCAACGGTTGAGGTGGTTGACATGCGCGGCGGCAGTGTTGTTGATGGATTCACACCAGCCTTGACCAACGCTATGGAAGAGGCTCTCGACGCTGACCGACAAATCATTCTCTACTATAATCGCCGAGGGTTTGCGCGGGTGATCCAATGCCAATCATGCGGCGACGTGGTTATGTGCCCAAATTGCGACATCGGGATGACCTATCATTTGCGGCCAAGACGCTTGTTGTGTCATTACTGCGGGTCGCATCGGGAGCTCCCCAAAACATGCGACGCGTGCGGTTCTGACGAAACGGTAGCCTCGGGCGGAGGTACTGAAAAAATCGAATTGCATTTGCAGGCACAATTTCCCGAAGCGCGGTTGCTTCGACTTGATCGCGATACGACATCTAAGGTGGGCAGCCATAAGCGCATACTCGCGGCATTTGCGCGGGGCGAGGCTGACATTCTCGTGGGAACTCAGATGGTAGCTAAGGGGCACCATTTTCCAAACGTTTCCTTGGTGGGGGTTCTTGCTGCTGACGACGGTCTGGGCTTGCCCGATTTCCGTGCTGCTGAACGTGCTTTTCAGCTGTTGACTCAAGTGGCCGGGCGATCAGGCCGCAGTGGTGGCGGTCGCGTGATATTTCAATCTTACCAGCCGGAACATGCCGTGGTGCAGGCGGCCGCAGCCCATGACTACACCAGTTTTATCAACGAAGAATTACCGGTGCGCAAAGCCCTGGGATATCCACCGGGTCGCCGTTTGTTGCGTCTGGGGATCACCAGCAAAAAAGAAGCAGATGCGCAGACCGCGGCTGATCGTTTGGCTGCGGTGGTCAGAGAAAGTTTGAATCGTGATGGTTTGGCCGTCTTGGGCCCGGCGCCTGCGGTTTTTCCCCGGCTGCACGACAAGTTCCGCTTTCAGATATTGATCAAAGGCACCTTGAGTCGGCGCGAAAAAAAATGGCTCGTCGGTGTGTTGCCTGAATTGCGGACCGGATTTCGTGGTGTCGATGTTTCTCATGACGTTGATCCGGTTTCCGTCTATTGAAGGCTTAGGTCAGCCACTTCTTGATCTCTGCTAGAGAAACAGAACCGTTCAAATTCATTTGCCCTACAGCTTCTGGCAACACCCATCTCACGCCAACCTGGCTTGAGGCTTTTTTGTCGCTTTGCAAAAGGCGGTTGAGCTCGTCATCATTCGGACAGGGGTAAGTGATTGGTAATCCGCAGGCTGCCAGGAGGTCGAGCACTTGGTCACAGGTTGTGGTGGGGCAGTCACCTCGTCCTGCGGCGAGCTGAAAGACGAAGGCCATGCCAACGGCAACAGCTGCGCCGTGACTCAAAGGATTTTGGGTCTGGTGGCTGCTTGCCTCAATCACATGGCCTAGCGTGTGCCCAAGGTTGAGGGCTCGACGAGGCCCTGTCTCGCGAAAGTCACGGTTAACGACGTCCGCTTTGACCGCAGCGGCGCGGGCGATCCATGCGGCCCAAGGCGCGACTGCTGTGATGGTGTCTGTCACCTCTGATTCACTACCGGGCCCAAGGGCGCCGTGCAGATCTTCGCGTTTATCAGATAACTCTTGGAACAATTGTGGGTCGCCAATGAGGGCGGTTTTGATCATTTCGGCGAGACCGTCGCGCCATGCGTCGCGGCTAAGGGTGCTGAGAAATGCGTTGTCTGTTAAAATCGCAGTCGCAGGATGAAAGACGCCAACCGGATTTTTAAGGCCAGCAGTATTGATGGCCGTCTTGCCGCCAATGGCCGCATCGACCATAGCCAGCAAGGTGGTGGGCACGGCGATAAAAGGGACGCCGCGTTTCCACGTCGCGGCTGCCATACCAACCAAGTCCAAGACGGTGCCTCCGCCTACACCGACGATAGCCTGGTCACGGTTTACTCTTTTGTCCGCCAACCAGCCGTAGATTTGTTCGAGTCGGGCTATGGATTTGACCGGTTCTCCACCAGGCAGGAAGAGCACGCGCCCGTCTTTTTGGGCAGCTGACCAGGCCACTTTGAGTTGGGTTTGCACCGCCGCTACATTTTCGTCGACGATAAAGAACAAATGCGAAGGGTCGGCAAATTCAGCGATCGAGTCGATGGAAAAGGGGCCCAGTTTGCATTGGCTTGATTGCCCATCGAGCGTCATCATAATGGTGGTGGTGGGCAGTGTAGCCATCGGTAGTGCCGTCCCTGATCGTTGGTTGTTAAAATTAATCGCCGCGATTCGCTCAGTTGAACCTATATTACTGCCGCGATGGAATTCGTACTACTCAATTCAGCAAACAAGGATGTGCTCATGCTGGCGCCCCGATCGCTTTTGGCAGCTATCTTCTTCGTAATGGTACTTGTCGTCTCGCCGTCAACGTCCGACGCCGGGGCGATTCTCAACACCTTGCAGGGATATGACGTTGATGAACCCGGTTGGTCTGGCGGCTTGGACGGTCTCTTTTCTGGCAGTGGGGGCAACACAGACCGCATATTTTTTAGCCTCGGTGGCCGCACCCAATGGCGTGGGGAGCGAAATCGCTACCGCATTCAATTCAGTTCAGACTATGAAGAAAGTAGCGGCGTTGAAACCGCGCGCAGCGGTGTTTTCCATATGCGTCACAATTATGAAATAAGTGACAAGTGGCTGAGCGTCGCGTTTGCCCAAGTTCAGCACAATCCCTTTCAGGAGTTGAAATCGCGCTGGTTAGTGGGCTTAGGTCCACGATTTGAACCGGTCAACAACGACCACGGTGTGGTGGCGTTTGGTGCCGTCCCGATGTTGGAAGTGGAGCGCTTAGAAAGCCGGCCTGGTCATTTGGCGCGGGGCCGGATGTCGTTCTTTGTTCATCTGTCACGTCAGCTCAGTGAAACGACTCAACTCGACCTCGTCGGGTTTTGGCAGCCATTGTTCAGTGACTTTTCTGCGATTCGTGCCGTTGGGAATTTGGTCTTGAAAGTTGATGTGACTGGTGAAGTGGACTTAAAGGTAGGCTTCTCAGTTGAAGACAATTCGCGACCGCCAGTAGGTGTTGAGCGCACCGATTGGGGCACCTTCGTGGGGCTGAGCCTGAATCTCTGATGGCCGTTGGGTATGAAAAAGGGCGACCGGACTGATGTCCGGTCGCCCTTTTTTTTGGCTAGTGAACTATTCCCACATAAATGGCAACCGTTCCACTGACTCGGGCCACGTTTTGTCCATGGTGTTGGCGTTAAAAACTTCGCCGTTTTTGACAGTCCAGCGCACGGTGTTGGTGTCTCTGATGTCCTCGAGCGGGTTGCCTTCGAGCACGATCAAATCAGCCAACATGCCTTCAGCCAAGGAGCCCATCTGGTTTTCCAGACCCAAATAGGTGGCCGGGTTGATCGTTCCCATTCGCAGCACGTCATGATTATCTGCGCCGCCATGACTGAGGGCCCACAGGTCCCAATGACAGCCCAATCCTTGGCGCTGCCCGTGGGCACCCAGATTAACCAAAACCCCTTTTTTCAAGAGCTCGTTGGCAGATTGCGCCACAGTGAAATGGTGCCAGTCTCCGTCATAGGCAAACTTGCCCAATCGACGCGAGCGACTCTCGACAACCGCTTTGGGCGTGAAGCGAGTCAGCTTGGGGTCGTCCCAAATTGGCGCGTCGTTTTGATAGAACCAGTGTTCGGCGCCGAGGCCACCGTAGGCCACCAAGAAGGTCGGGGTGTAGCCAACGCTGGTGCTTGCCCACATCTGTTGCACATCATCGTAAAGAGGGGCAACTGGTGTCGTGTGTTCGATGCCCGTGTGTCCGTCGAGAATCATGCCCATGTTGTTTTCAAAGTTTCCGCCGCCTTCGGGGAAGTTGAGCATTTGTTCTTCGCGACAGGCTTTGACATACCATTGGCGCTGAATACGCTTGGGTTGCATATAGCTTTTGATCGCAAAGGCGCCTTGTTTCTTCATGCGCTGGACGTGTCGCAAAGCGTCTTCGTAACTATTGGTTTGGGCGCGACCGGCAATGTCAGCGCCGTACAATATGAAGCCCGTGGAATAGATTCGCGGGCCGGTCATCACGCCTGCTTCCACCATTTCGGCTTGGGCAAACACGCCGTGGGTGCTGGCCGAGGGGTCCATGGTTGCCGTCACGCCATAGGCTAGATTGGCGTAGTACTGCGAATTGCGTTGGGGCAGAATGTCCATGGAACCGTAGCCCATATGAGCGTGAGCGTCGATCAGGCCAGGCATAACTGTCATGCCCGAGGCGTCAATGATTTCGGCCCCGTCTGGCAATTCCACTTCGCTGGCGGCACCGAGTGCTGTAATGCGATTGCCGGTGACGACGATGCGTCCATTTTCTATCACTTCGTCGCCGCGCATAGTGATCAAACGGGCGCCGTCAATGACCAGGGTGCCTTCGGGTGCCATGCGGGCGACATTCAAGTTGATCGTGACCATTTCGGCTGCGTTGGGATCGATGGCATCCTCGGCGCTTTCTTCATCATCGCCGTCTTCATCGCCTTCATCTTCGTCTTTTTCTTCGTCCTCTTCTTCAGCCTCTACTTCGGCATGAGCTGCCGCTAAAACTTTATCGAGCGTTTGCCGATAAAATTCGTTGGCCGCCGACCAGGTGATGGTCTCGTCGTCTTCCCACCGCAACCAGTCGACCAGGTCATCGGCTAGCGGATAAACCTTCACGCTGCCGTCGCTATCGCCCAAATCCATGGTGCCCAATCCGATGCTTGCCACCGGTGCGACGAAGGCTTTGTGCAGCCTTTTGAAGGCAACCCAGTTGCCGTTGGGAGAGAGGCTGAATTCTTCGCCATATTTGCTTTTGACGTGAACTTTTTCGTCGGTGCCGTCGCGCCTGACGCTCACCAATTCAACCACGTTGTCAGCGGCATCGCGCATGAACCAGATGCGACTTTCGTCCGGACCAAAGAATGGTGTTGGCATCCGTACTGCTGAACCGCGGCTTGGCACCGTGGTCACAAAATGAGGCTCGCCTTTTCCGTTGGCGTCAAAGACCCAAATTTCTTGGTACATCTCGTTGCCCAAGGTGCTGCCCCGCAAAGTGGCGCCGCTGCCTTTGAGCGCAACGATCTCTTTGCCGTCTTGGCTCCAAGTAGGGTTGCTCCACTGGCCGGGAATTTTGCTCAATTGTTTGGCGCCGCTTCCGTTGTTGCCCGCTATCCAAAGGTGGCCTTTTTCTACGTCGTTCCATGAAACATAGGCCAACTTTTTTCCGTCAGGGCTAATACGCGGGGCATACTCCAAAGTGGTGTCGTCATCTTTGCGGAGAAGCACTTTCGGGTCGCTGCCGTCAGATTCCGCGATATACAATCGGCCCAAAGCAGCGAAGATTATTTCGCCATCGTCAGGCGTGGCATGCACCCACCGCAATATTTTGGCGGTGAAAGTTTCGCTGGTCACGTCGTGCTCAAAACGAACTGCCGGTTGGTGGGGGATGGACACATCACAAGAGAACGGAATTTCCGATGCTGATCCGTCCTCGATGGCCACGCGATGAATTTTACCGCCAGCCCAGAGCACAATGCTTTCGCCATCTGGCATCCAGTCCATGCTCGGGTAGACCCCGGTCCAGGCGAAGCTTTCCATGAGGTCATGGTCGAGGCCGCGAAAGAGCACATTCTCTTCACCGGTCACCAAGTTGTGCAAAATGAGGACAGTCTCTAGACCGTCGCGGCTAATGTAGCTGAGCGTTTCGCCGTCAGGGCTGATTTTTGGCCGGCCGGCGCCTCCCCAGCGGCTCGTCACTTGGTTGATCTGGCCGGTTTGACGATCAAAACGGCTGATTTGGTAAATTCCCTGGTGAGGGTTGCGCGCGTAACTAAAACGGCGCGAACGGCTGCTGAAGTAGAGAAAGCGTCCGTCGGGGCCGAAGTCAGCTGAGGAGGCTTCTGGCAGCTTGTCTTTTTTGGTGACCTGGATCCCGTCTCCACCTTGGCGGTGGTGCAGCCACAATTCGGTGGTGCCGATGGAGCTGGTGTCGGTCAGGCGTCGTTTGGTGGCGATCCATTGGCCGTCAGGGCTCCAAGCGCCGGAGTTGGTGTCTTTTTCGCCGGTATCTGTCAATTCGTTGAGGTCACTGCCATCAGCGTTCATGATCCAGATGTTGACGCCGCCACTGCGGTCACTGGTGAACAGAATTTCGCTGCCATCAGGGCTAAAACGCGGCTGGTAATCCCATGCCATGCCGTCTGTTAAGCGGGTCGCGGCACCACCGGCGATGGGGATGGTGTAGATGTCGCCCAGCAGATCAAAAGCCACGGTTTCGCCATCCGGGGAAACATCGACACTGAGCCAGGTGCCCTCTTCGGCATTGAAGACAATGGGTTCGTCTGGTGTTTGCGGCACATTGACGTCCCATTCTTCATCTTCGCCTTCACTGTCGGTAGTCTCGGCCTCGCCATCTGGGGTTTCCTCAGACACTTCATCGTGATCTAAGAGTGCGGGATGGGCTTCCGAAGCGGCATATACGGGACTTTGTCCGCCGCTCATGGTCAAAACCAGAGCGCAGAGCAAAAATAGCGTTCTCAACATTTATTCAGACCTCGTGTCGACAGGTGAATCGGGGTGCTCAAAAGCGAATTGGCGAAGGCACACACTACCAAGAATTGACTCAAAAAGGCTAGCAAAAACCCTCCCCGGTACAAATCCGAGGAGGGTTAGAATGGGCCGAAAATCGACGTCAATCTTTGTGATTACGAAATTACTTGGCTTTGATGCCTTCAACTTCAAGGCTGATTTTGATGTCATCGCCAATCATAACGCCGCCACTTTCCAATACGCTGTTGTAAGTGAGGCCCCAATCTTTACGTTTGATCTTGCCCGTCAAACTGAAACCAGCGCGTTCATTGCCCCAAGGATCAATTACGGAACCATTGTATTCCATGTCCAACTCGACGGGTTTTGTCACGCCATGCATCGTCAGATCGCCCATCAACGTGCCTTCGGTGTCACTCGACATTTTAACGCCGGTGGATTTGAAAACAATGGTTGGAAACTTTTCGGCATTGAAGAAATCTTCGTTACGCAGATGGTCGTCGCGTTTGTCGTTGCCCGTGTCGACCGAGCTTACCTGGATCGTCACTTCCGTTTGCCAGCTGTCCGATTCGCCTTCGGCGAAGGTGAACGATCCGGCCACGTCGCCAAAGCTGCCACTGACTTTACTGATGGTCAAATGCTTCACCTGAAATGTGACAGCAGAGTGGGCAGCATCAATGTCGTAGTTGGCGGCCAGGACAGATACAGAACCAAATGCCATAAGGGCGATCAACCCGAGGGCGAACAGGCGAATTTTGTTAGTCATGCTAGCGATCTCCTTCGAAGAATAGATAATGTACAGATTGTTTCGTAGGGCAATTTAGGCACTTTGTCTAAAAGCCGCAAGTGGGGGCTTTATAGGGTGATCATCGTTAGCAAGTTCCTCAAAATTTGCGACTTAGTCGGCAATACAGTAGGTTCAGATAGCTCAACGAATTGACATCTAAGCCCTGTTGTTCGCCCGGACCAGTGCTTTTCTGCCTTATCATCGAGCTCCCGGAGATCATACCGGTGTTGGATTCTCGCCATCACTCGTTCCGTGGAGACGCGTTATGAAAACTGCAATCGCTCTTGTCTCGTGGGTATTTATGTTAGCCGTGGCGTTGGCGTGGGGGCCGGCGTTGGCTTTGGACAATGCGCTGGGCTTGTACTATGACGATGGTGCCAGCGTCGACGAAATCGAAATCTCACCCAATTCGACGCACACGCTTTATTTGATCCTGCTCAATCCGGTGAATGAAAATTTTGACGGGGGCGGTATTCGCGATGTCGACTACGTCTGGGGATTTGAATGCGCCATCCAACCACCGAGCGGCGACATCCTGCTCAATGTGACCTTCCCGACGCCAACCATCAATATTGGCAACACAGATAACATTGTGGCGGGTTTCCAAAACGCTGTACCTGTCTCAGGCCAACGCGCTGCTATGTTGGCCACCTTCAATGTGTTGACCATGGGCAACAACCCTACTGGTTATCGTTTGGTGCCAACGGTCACACCCAGTATTCCCAACGCCATGGCCTATGTTGATTTTGATGACTTTGAAGACCCTGAAGGCAACTTGGTTGATATGGTGCCCGCATCTGGGTCTCACGATCGCCCCGTCTTTACCTTCGGTGACTACACCTTGGAGCAAGCGCAGGCTTGGGGCGCCGTGAAAGCGTTGTACCGTTAGAGTTGGGTTTACGCAGCTAAGATTAGGCGGTAGTATGGGTTCTTGCGTCAGCTTGTTTCCATTCAGCCGCTGAGGTCAGCTTTGTCCACGACGAGTTTGCCTAAAAAAATGTCGTTCACAAAACAAATCATGTGGTTTGTTGGTATGCTATTGGCGACTTTGGCTCTTTCTCAGAGCCAGTGGCCAATGCGCTCGTTATGGCCACCAATCGTCGCTTTGGTAGTTATTGTGCTTTCACGCAAGGCTATTGTGGGTCTGCTGATCGGTGCCCTAGCCGGAGCAATTGTCGCCCAACACGGTAACATTTGGGCGGCTTACCTTTCGCTCTTTGCCGACCATCTGGCTCCAAATCTCGCCTCATCATGGAAAACTGGTGCCATCGCCTTTACGCTCATTTTGGGTGGATTTGCGGCGGTCTTGGAAGCGGGCGGTGGATTCACGTCCTTGCTGAACAAGTTGGCGCCTGGCGGAAAGAATGCCGGACGGCAGGTGGAAATGGCGGCCGGCGGTTTAGGGATCTTGTGTTTCTTTGACGGCTTGGCCAACAGCATGGTCGTGGGCGGGGTCAGCCGCAAACTGGCCGATCGGGCGGGCGTCGCGCGGGCTAAGCTGGCCTATATCGTTGACTCCACGAGTAGTGCGGTCGCGTGTGTCGCCGTCATTTCAACTTGGATCGCGTTTCAATTGTCGATGATTGCCGAGGCCTATTCTCTGGCCGGCTACGAGGTCAATCCCTACCTCATCTTTTTGCGCTCGCTGCCGTATAATTTTCACAGTTGGTTTACCCTCTTTCTGTTGTTTGTCGCGATCAGGTTCCAATTCCATCCTGGCCCGATGGCTGAATATGTTGCTGCCGCCAAAGGGACCGACCAACCGCAGGCGGGGTTCGACGAATCCTCATCTGGTCATAGCGGTGGCAAGCCCCTGACGGCGTTGCTTCCGTTGGCTGTCTTGCTTGGCGCATTTTTTGTTGGCTTTATGGCCTTTGGCGACCCTGAACCAGGCTGGCCAACGACGAAAGAGCGAGTCTTTGCTGCTCTGGGGTCTTCGGCAGGACCAATGGTTTTGGTCATCGCCGGTGCCGTGGCAACGGCGGTGGCGATGTTGGTGTTTCCGCAGGGAGAGCGTTCGC
>JBLIOK010000041.1:0-12249 GCA_047639735.1 Candidatus Krumholzibacteriia bacterium
CGCTTTGGTACTCAACATGAGCGGTGGCGATAGTGATACCGCGCTCGCGCTCTTCGGGTGCCTTATCGATTTGATCGAAAGGCGTGTATTCAGCCAAGCCCACCTTAGACAAAACTTCGGTGATAGCAGCTGTCAATGTGGTCTTACCGTGATCAACGTGACCGATGGTTCCTACGTTGACATGATCTTTAGTTCGTTCAAACTTTTCGCGTGCCATTGGCGGCATCCTCCCATGGAAGGTTCAAGACCACTATTGAGAATTTGAGTTCGGAAATTTTCTCAGCGCTACAACATTCTCTTAGTTACAAGAGTGTAGACGAGAGCAGTTCCGAGTTATAAGAGCTGCCGCCCAACAATGAGCGCATCCCTCTTAGCGAAACCGCAATCACTCCGTAATTACGATAACGTTTTGGCCGACCAAATCATCAACACGACGATTCAACCAACCAAGTACCTGGAGCCCACGAGCAGATTCGAACTGCTGACCTCTTGCTTACCATGCAAGGACTCTACCAACTGAGCTACGTGGGCTCATCAAAACTAGTTTAGGATCCATCCCAAACTTTACTGAATCTGGAGCGGGAAACGAGGTTCGAACTCGCGACCCTCAGCTTGGAAGGCTGATGCTCTACCAGCTGAGCTATTCCCGCCCCGAACACGTTTTCCGGCTGAACTCTTACGACCACACACAAAGCACAACCACTCACAAAGCAGTGGTGGGGAGAGGAGGATTCGAACCTCCGAAGGCGAAGCCGTCAGATTTACAGTCTGATCCCTTTGACCACTCGGGTACCTCCCCACAAAAGCTGTCTTTTGTGGTTCCGCCAAGGCGGAAACGCCGGCTCGGACAGCGCCCAAGCTGACATTTTTTTCGAAAAAACCCTGCAATACAACTGGAGCTGGCGAGAGGACTTGAACCCCCAACAACCTCATTACAAGTGAGGAGCTCTACCAGTTGAGCTACGCCAGCTCCTGTAATTGACGGCACTTAGCCGACTTTGCATAGACCGGCGAAGCGCCCCTAATCTTGGGCTCATCTTTAACGGACGAGCCAAAGATCGGTCCTGGTTTGTCAACTATCTGCACGGCGCAGGATTGGCAAAACGGGACCGATTTGGGTTCGGGATATATAATGCCCTTAATAAATATGTCAAGAAGATCTCGGGATTATTTTGGTGAATTCGGCAGGATGTCGAGTCGCTGCTTAAATCCCCCAACTGCATAGTATCACTACCCTATAGAGCGGCTCGGCAAAGGTCTTCAATAAGGTGCTCAAAACTGATGCCAACTGCGGCGGCCGCTTTGGGCACCAAGCTGGTGGTGGTCATGCCGGGTATGGTGTTGATTTCCAAACAGCTGTAGTCGTCGCCATCGAGCCGAAAGTCGACTCTCGCCACTCCAGAGCAGCCAATGAGCTCGTAAACCCGCAATGCATCTGAGCAAATATTCTCATAGATGGGCGAATGCACCGGTGCGGGCACCAAATATTCGCTCGCACCCTCGGTATATTTATTTTTATAGTCGTAGAAACCGTCTCGTGGGCGGATCTCCAGAAGAGGTAAACGCCTTCCCAGCAACACAGTAGCAGTAAGCTCGCGTCCTGGAATGAATTTCTCAATGAGCAGATCGACGCATCCGCCCAGGCCCTGTGATTTCACTTGCTCAAAAGCGGCCTCAAATTCATCCGGTCGTTCGACGATTTCGACGCCAACCGAACTTCCGGCCCCATTGAGCTTGATCACCATAGGGTAACCAATTTCCTCGGTAGCCCGCTGAAAGACCCTCTCCGTGGTTATTTCACCCAGCCTGTGGTTTTCATCATGTTCACCAGACAGCAATTCGGTTTGGGCGTTGGCCGGATTAAAAGTTACTTGCAACCACTGCGGTGTGGGGATATCAGCGGCACGCATGATTCGCTTGCTTGAACTCTTGTCCATCGCAATAGCGCTCGCGCGAGCATCTGAGAGGGCGTATTTCAGGCCTAAAACGTCTAAAACAGCCTGCAAGTGACCATCTTCGCCTTCACCGCCATGCAGAGCCGGAAAAATCAGGTCGACTTTACGTAACTCGGGCATCGTCAAAACGGCAGCAACATTCGGGATATCGAAGGCCAAAACGGTGTGGCCGGAATTCTCTAAAGCAGAAGCAACGGCTTGGCCCGATGCCAGTGAAATGTCACGTTCGGGGGAATCTCCCCCCATCAATACTGCGATGCGCATCGTCGGCTCCGGCGTCCAGAATAATCAGGATGCTGATAGGGGATCTCGTCAAATTTTGGCGACTATACTTCAGGCGAAATCTTTTGCAAGAGTGCAATGGCTTGGACGGTCACGCACTCGCCGCGGCCCTCGGGCCCCACACCTTCACCCCGCGTGGCCTTGACCGAAACTTGGTCGTTGGCGAGAGCCAAGGCATTGGCCAGGTTTTCTTGCATCGCCTTGGCATGAGGCGCAATTTGCGGAGCTTCGGTGATGATTGTACAGTCCACGTTGGCCACAACATAATTCCGTTGGGCCACCATCGCTCCTACTTGGGCCAACAGATCCATGCTGTTAGCGCCTGAAAACTTTGGATCGGTATCGGGAAAATGTTGGCCAATGTCGCCGAGACTCAAGGCGCCCAAAAGCGCGTCGCTAATGGCATGACAGACCACGTCACCATCAGAATGCGCCACTGGCCCAACCGGACTGTCGGGAAAATCGACTCCGCCCAAAACACAGCGGTTTCCTGCTGCAAGTTGGTGACGGTCCCACCCCTGGCCTATGCGCATAGTCATTTCAGTATCCCTGTTGGCTCTGATTAATCGAAGACTTCCGCATCAGCCAGCGGAACTCCGCCCAAGTCTTTGTCTGATAACATCGTTTCCACGCCAGCGACCAATGGCCATTCGATCCCGACCGCAGGGTCATCAAATTTGATGACGCGCTCGTGTTCCGGGGCGTAATAATCGGTGCACTTATACACGAATTCTGCTTCTTCACTCAGAACATAAAAGCCGTGACCAAAGCCAGGCGGAACCCACATCAAGCGATTGTTTTCTGCCGAAAGTTCGGCGCCCACCCATTGGCCGAAAGTCGGCTTGTGTCGCCTGAGATCGACCACAACGTCGAATACACGTCCGGAAATAACCCGCACCAACTTGCCCTGTGGGTGCTTTATTTGGTAATGCAAACCACGCAGCACCCCTTGGCCAGAGCTGCTTTGGTTGTCTTGCACAAAGGTTGGGTCAAGTCCAGCTTTGGCAAACAAATCAGCGCGCCAAGTCTCAAAGAAATAGCCCCGGTGGTCGCCATGCCTGGTTGGTTCAAAGACAAGAACGTCGGGATTGTCGGTGTTGATGATTTTCAAGATTTCTCCGCCAAAATACGCAACAAGTAGTCGCCGTAGCCGCTGTTTCGCAGGGGTTTGGCCAATTTAGCCAACTGCTCGTCATCAATGAAGCCCATGCGCCAGGCAATCTCTTCGGGGCAAGCAATTTTTAAGCTTTGGCGTTCTTCGATCACGCGAATGAATTGGCCCGCGTCCAAGAGGGAAAGGTGCGTGCCGGTATCCAACCAGGCGGCGCCGCGGCCGAGGACTTCAACCCGCAAGTCGCCTCGATCCATATAAGCAGTGATGACGTCAGCGATTTCCAATTCTCCGCGGGCAGAAGGCTTGATATTGCGAGCAATCTCCACCACATCCCGATCAAAGAAATACAATCCGGTCGCGGCCAAATTTGATTTCGGCTGGCTGGGTTTTTCTTCAACACTTACCGCATTGCCAGCCTCGTTGACTTCGATCACGCCATATCGTTCGGGATCTTGCACGGCATAGCCAAATATAGTGCCCCCGGTTTCGATTTCGGCCACCGACCGCAATCTGCGGGTCAGTCCCTCAGCGTAGAAGATGTTGTCGCCGAGAATAAGACAGGCTGGGCTACCGTCTAAAAAGTCTTCCGCAAGCGTGAAGGCTTGGGCCAAGCCATCTGGCGAGGGCTGCACCACATACTCAATGTTCATCCCCCACCCTGAGCCATCGCCCAGTAACTGAACAAACGCGGATTGATCTTCCGGTGTCGTGATCAGGCAAACATCACGTATGCCCGCTAACATCAAGGTGCTCAAAGGGTAATAGATCATCGGCTTGTCAAAAACGGGCATCAACTGTTTGCTGACTGATAGGGTCAGCGGATGCAACCGGCTGCCGGTTCCCCCTGCGAGAATGATACCCTTGTAACTGGTGGGCGAGCGGTCAGTGTCAACCACGGCATTCCCTTCGGTTGATAAGATGCCTCTGTAATAGACAGCGAACTCGCTGCTGCGGCAAACAATGAAACAGTCTCAGGTTGGCCAGTCAACCAGATGACAACAATCAGACGCCAACGACCTTGGCTTCGATCCCTAGTTCACTCACCATGCCGGCGATTTCGGTGGCGTAAATCGGGTTCATCACCAGCACGAGCTGGATATTTTTACCGGTCAATTCTGCCGGCGCAACAACCTTATGGCCAGTACCTGGCACATGCAGCCCTCGCTTTTGAGGATTGATATCCACCGGTATACAAATGTCAGCCTCTTCACCCATCAGATTCAAAAAGGTCACACCCTTCGAACCAGCACCCCAAATAGCGACTTTTCCGCCGGCCTGCCTGACTTTTTGAAAAGCAGACTTCCACTCTTCTAACAAGTCCGCTAGTTGCTGTGACAGCCCGGTCGCCAACGTGGTCAATTCTGCCCCTGAAGGCACTGGCGAAGCATCGATGGGGCTACCAGACGAACCGTCGGCATGAGCTTCGATACACAAGAATTGGCCAGCAAAAGTTTCCCAGGTGCGAGAGACCCTTAACCCCGCCCGTTCAAAACAGGCTATCAAACTGGTCGCGCAAAAATAACTGACGTGCTCGTAAATGAAGTCCCAAACGCCACCATCGCGCAGGCTGTATAACGAGTTTGGCATTTCAAAAAACAGCACACATTTAGAATCAGCCGGCAAGCCAGCTCGCACTGACTTCAAGAAAGGCGCGGGTTCGTCGATGTGCTCCAAAGCATGGCGACAACAGACCAGGTCAGCCTGGCGCTCCATGGGGCGCACTCCAAAGTACTCGCCATAGATCGTGATGTTGTCTGCAATGGGTTCGCCCCGAAAACTGGGGTCAAAACCGCTGCCCGTCGATTTTGGGCTCGAGCAAACAAGCTTGAGAAAGTCACCCTGACCACAAGCAATTTCCACGACGTGGGCCTCGGTCAATTCGTGACGCGACTGCAGGTCAGCAGCCAACTCTTCGGCGTATTGCTGAAAACGAGGCGAATGGTGCAGCGAGTTTTCATAACCCTCGGCATAACGCACTAGTTCGGGATCAAATCCCACGTTAAAAACGTGACCACAATCGCTACAGATTCCCAAGTCCAAATCACCGCAGGGCGCGGCTTTGGCTTCGGCAGCCGTTTCCCACAACACGTTGCAAAAAACGGGCACTTGATCAAGGCGCAGAAACTTGGTGACTTGATCCGAACCACACGCCAAACAATTCACTTCAGACACAATCAACCGCTCTTTTTGAGGTGGGCCAAGCCATCATCGATGGCGAACATTTCTGGATGTAAACCGCGCTTTGCCAAATCAGCAGCGATCTCATCTTTGTAGATGGGGTTCATAACAATCACGGCGTCTGGTTTCAATTCGGCCAAATCGTCAGGACTCAAAATACGGTGCCCCGTTCCCGGCATAAAATATCCCTGGCGATGCGGATTGATATCCACCGCGCCTGAAATTTCATCTTGCAGGCCAAGGGTCGTTAAAAACGAAACACCTTTGGAACCCGAGCCCCAGATCACGGTGTTCTTGCCCGCTTTGTGGAGACCATCCAGGCGCTCTCGCCAAAAGTCTAGTTGGCTAGTAAAGAGCGTGGGGAATTCTGAAACCCAGCGGCGCAGGTCCTGCAATTGGTCGGCCGGTATGTCGGGTGTTTTTCCCGTGTCTTCGGTGGTGGCGGTGATCGTCAGATATTGATCGCCGTACTCGACTCCGACTGCGGTCGGGAAAAAACCGGCCTTGCTGAACAACTGATTCAATGAGTAAGGGCTGAAGTAGCTGCAGTGCTCATAGTAGACGTCTTCGAAAGCGCATTCGGTGAGAATGCGGGTCGCTTCGGGAATCATAAAGAAGATTTCGGCAGAACGATCACCCTGTGCCTTGCGAGTCATCGTCACAAATTCAAGCGTGTCGGTGATATGCTCCAGGGTCATTTTACAGCAGACAAAATCGGCGTCTGTATCGGTACAATCGGCCGTATAGAAATCGGCCACAAAGCGAACGCTGTCTCCGGCTTCAGGAGCGTGTCGGTCGGCCAAATAGCCGGGGTCGTATCCGACGCCACGATTACGGCCACCGGCGCAAAGCAGGAGTAAGAACTCACCTTTGCCACAACCAATTTCCAAGATGTCGCGACCGTCGAGTTTGAATTCTTCAATCACCCGATCAGCCAAAGCCTGATGGAATTTTTGAAAAGTGGGCGAGAAGCCTTGGGTCTCTTCGTAACGGCCAGAGTATTCGGTGAGCTTGGGATCAAAGCTCGTATTGCTGACAAAACCACAGTCATTGCAAAACCCCAGAGTGATATCACCAGTGGGGTAGGCCATGGCCTCTTCACGGCTGCTCAACAAGATGCAGCTGTTTGTCGGCACACTTTTGGCCGAGTGGAATATCTCCATCGTACCGTCTTGGCAGTTAGGGCAAACGATGCCATTTTCATTCGACTTCATGAACGCTTCTCGTCTTTCTATCAAACGATATGAGGTGTCGGAACTGGAATAATAAACTTACCGCCAGCATCGCGAAACGCTTGCTCTTGGGCTAGAATTTCAGACTTCAAATTCCAGGGCAATAGCAACACGTAGTCAGGTTGCTCTGATTGGATTTTTTCAGCGGCGACAATGGGTATCTTTTGACCCGGCATGTAGCGCCCCTGCTTGTGCACATTTTTATCCGCTACAAAATCCAAGAGGT
The DNA here is from genome assembly GCA_047639735.1 of Candidatus Krumholzibacteriia bacterium. Lineage (GTDB taxonomy): Bacteria > Krumholzibacteriota > Krumholzibacteriia > LZORAL124-64-63 > LZORAL124-64-63 > JAGRNP01. The sequence continues at coordinate 6,988 of JBLIOK010000041.1, forward strand.
CTTTACCCACGCCCACGTAGTTGATCATCGTACTGCCTTTGGCGGCAGCCCCATAGGCCGCAATGCTTTTGCCATCGGCCTTCAAGTCTTTCAGCATTTGCAGCAGGTCAACCTTCAAGGCTGCCACCCGATCACTGAACTTGTGATAATAATCGATGCGGTCGAGTCCTAGCTCTTTCTCCTCGGCCAAAAGCGCCGTCACACTCGCGAGAGGTGCGTCCTTTTTTTCGATAAACAAACGCAGCGATCCACCATGGATAGGCAGACGCCAGCAGTCGTTCAAATACAAGCCATGCCGACGCAACAAATGGTCAACGGCCGTCACTGAGAAATAGCACAGATGCTCGTGATAAATGGTGTCAAATTCACAGTGATCAATCAGGTCGCGCACGTAGGGGAATTCGATCACGGCCATGCCGTCATCTTTGAGGAGCGCGGCGATTCCGGCCACAAAACCATTGGTGTCGGCCACATGAGCCAGCACGTTGTTAGCGTGGATGACATCTGCTTGTTTGCCTTCGGCGACCAATCCCTTGGCGACATCAATGCCGAAGAATTCCGCGCGGCTGGGCACGCCGATTTTCTCGGCTGCTTCGCACAGTGCTGGTACGGGATCGATGCCCAAAACACCCACGCCATTATCGACGTAGTTTTTCAACAAATAGCCATCGTTGCTGGCCAATTCGACCACAAAACTGTCGGCACCGAGGCCGCGCCGCGCTATCAGCTCGAGCACGTTCTTTTTGGAGTGGTCCAACAGGTAATTCGAAAATGAAGAAAAGTAGGGGTAGTCTTCGTCAAACAAGACTTCTGGATCCACCGTCTCCATGATTTGCACCAAAGAACACTTTGGGCAAAACACAACTTCCAACGGAAAGGCAGGTTCCGGTTCGTTTAATTGTCTTTCGTATAGCATACGATCAGCCAACGCTGTTGTGCCCAAATCCAAAACGGAATCGAGTTCGTTGTGACCGCAGCTGCGGCAAACAACATCTGATTGACTCATGCCTTTTTCTCCATCTGCAAACGTTTAATATCGCGCACCAGACCTATCTAGACCTAATCTAGACTTTCTGTGTCCAGCGCAATGAGTTGTCCAACCGCCCGCTGTCCAGCAACTGCTTCACATGGCCAATGCGTTTGAAACGCGGGCCTTCAAAATCTTCAAGAGTTAAGCCCACACGTTGGTAGGCTTCGAGCAATTGCTCAACCCCACGCCGCACGGTCCATTGTGGCTTGAAGCCATGGATTTCACGCGAAAGCAAATTGCAATCGACGCGATAACAGCGCAGATCCGGCTCGGCACCTTCGGCGAAACCGATCTCGCAGTTGGGCACCACGTCGTGCACAATTTTCGCCACTTCGCGGATTTGATAGTTTTCTGAAGTCGTGCCGACGTTGAACGCGCGATTGTGAACCAGGTCACGATCGGCTTCGAGCAAGGCTCGGTAAGCCCGGCCAATGTCCTGCACATGAACCAATGGACGCCACGGCGAGCCGTCACTTTTCAAGTGAACTTCGCCGGTGCAAAAGGCCCACGCCGTCAGATTATTGACGACCAAGTCGAAACGAATGCGCGGCGACATGCCATAAGCTGTCGAGGCGCGCAAAAATACCGGACTGAAATTGTCGTCCGCCAACGGCCCCACGTCGCGCTCTACTTCAACCTTGGAGACGCCGTAAGGCGTGACAGGATTGAAGGCGGCATTTTCGTCGAGGAAATCTTGGCCACCACCACCGTAGTTGCTGCAACTGCTCGCAAACAGAAAGCGCTCAACGCCAGCCTCTTTCGCCAGCTTTGCGATGCGCAACGAGCCCTGATGATTGATATCTTCAGTCAGGTTTGGATTGTAGTCGCCCAACGGGTCGTTCGACAAGCCCGCCAAGTGAATGATCGCGTCAAACCCCTTCACGTGATCGATAGTCACATCTCGCACGTCAACATTCACCTCTGGAATCGGCATCAATTCGCCGTCAAAAGTGCATGCCCGAAACAGGTCCGTATCCAAGCCGTGCACCTCATGGTCGTGCGCTTGCAAGAGCGGCACCAATACACTGCCGATATAACCGCGATGTCCCGTGACCAATACTTTCATTTCCTCTTCACCTTCACTGTTTGACTGTCAAATTGAGAGTACTACCAACATTTCCAGGGTGCGTTGCCGCCCTCCCAGAGTTTTTGCAGGATGTGCTTTTCGCGTAACGTATCCATACATTGCCAAAACTTCTCGTGCTTATAGGCCATCAAATTGTCATCGCGAGCCAGGCCCTCCATCGGGGCTTGCTCAAACATCGTGGCGTCGTCGGCAATGTAATCGTGAATTTCGGGTTCGAGCACGAAGTAGGCGCCGTTGATCCAACCTTCAGCAGTTTGTGGCTTTTCGGTAAACCGGCGCACCATATTACCTTCAAATTCAATATGACCATAGCGGGCGGGTGGCCGCGCAGCCGTCAAGGTGGCCAACTTGCCGTGATCCTTATGGAACCGGTGCAGGTCGTCGATATTCACATCGGCCAGGCCGTCGCCCCAGGTTAGCATAAAGGTGTCGTCGCCTAGCCAAGGCTTAAGGCGTTTGATCCGGCCGCCAGTGCCGGTGGTCATTCCTGTTTCCACCATATGTACCGTCCACTCAGGACGATGGTCTTCGTAGGTCAAAACATCACCGGAGTTAGTTTTGACGGTCATGTGACCTTCGAGACTGCCGAAGTCGCGCATCCAGCGTTTGATGTATTCGCCTTTATACCCCAAGGCGATGACAAACTCATTGTACCCGTAGTGAGCATAGGTCTTCATGATATGCCATAAAATCGGCCGTTCACCGATCTCAACCATTGGCTTAGGGCGCACATCGGTTTCTTCGGCTAGGCGAGTGCCCATGCCTCCAGCGAGAATGGCGACTACGGGTTTCTTGGCCATCTGGCGTTCCTTTCAAAGCAAAACTAGGGATTACCCCGGTTTAAGTAGATTTGTAGTATTGAGGGTTTTGCCATCAGTTGAACAGACAGAGCACAGCAAACCCTAAGATGAGGCTTCCTGGCTTAAATTGTCTTTCTCCAACCAGATCGGCAATTCAGCCTCTCCAGCCCCCAAATAGAGCTCCATACTCGATAAAGCATGATAACCCTCAATCTCTGTAAATGCTATTATAACATGGGTAAGATTCGCCTACAAGACACGATTGCACATTTGTTATTATTTTATCACTTTAATGCTATTAAAAGGAATTTGGGCCTATTGATGACGGAAAATCATATTTATCCCCACACCTGAGGCCATTTCTGTTATCATCTCATCACTTATGTGTCCGAAGCGGCAGAAATTTTGATCAAATGTTTCTGGATGATTCTAGGTTTCCGAATGATTCTTGCCCAATCGTAATTCGTAAATCTGCCGCGCCGAATATTATGACGACATATCGTCAAGACACGCTTATTTGCGTCAGGTTGCGGACACTAAGTTGAGTTGAAGCGAAATGGGAGACGGTAGCGGGGGATTATGGGGTTGCAAAGGCGGCCCTTCCGCTCAACATCAGCATAAAGGATAAATACAATGGGTTCGAATAAACCAATCGTGAGGTCAAGGCAAACGAGACGCAGAACTCATTCTGCAGTCCTTGGACTTTTTGTGTTGATGCTCGGCAGTCTGTTTACCGCCGGCGCTGCCTACAGCCAAGCAGTCGTGGCCTTTGACCCGCCTAACGGTTCTGTTGATTGCGGGCAGTCTATCTTCGTCGACGTGACCATAGACAACGCGGTCACCGACCTGCGGGGCTTTTCATTCACCTTTCAGTTTGATCCTACCTATGTCACGCCGATCGCTGTGACCGAAGGCGGAGCACTGACTGGCGCCCCCTGCGCAACATTCTTCAGATGGTTGAATGAATCTTCTTTCACCAATACGGTTGAAATTGATGGTTCACTCCTAGGCTGCTCTATTCCGGGCCCTGGCACCATTCTTACTATTGAGTTTGCCGCCACCGCAAACCGCGGCCAAAGCGCCCTGACGGTCTTGGCATCGCGTTTCCGCGACTCCAATAACGCCGATATTCCCATCGTACTGCCAGCGGGCACCATCGACAATATCTGCAATACGGCGCCGGTGACCGTTGACGACGACTACGTTGTGGCCGAAGGCGGCACCATCACCGCCGTAGCCCTTGGTTCGCCGGCTGGTGTGCTTGATAACGATTCTGACTTCAATAATGACACCTTGACCGCTACGGTCATCACGCCGCCAGCGAATGCGTCCGCTTTCACTTTGAACGGTGACGGTTCGTTTTCGTACACCCATATTGGTGACGAAACCACCAGCGACTCTTTTGTCTACCAAGCCGATGACGGCTTCGGCGGCTTAACCCAAGGCACGGCCAATATCGTCATAACCGGCGTCAATGATCCGCCAGTGGTCACCAATCCCGGCAATCAATCGAGTGCAGACACTGATGTCATTTCTTTGCAAATCGTCGCGACTGACGCCGAGTTGGCCGCGATGCTCTACACGGCAGCCGGCTTGCCCGGCGGCTTGTCCATCGACCTGAACACAGGTTTGATCAGTGGCGCCATCGATTGCGATGCCTCCCTGTTAAGCCCTTACAACGTGACCGTCGACGTCGATGATTCGGCCCCGCTAGGCGTAACCCAGATTGCTTTCATCTGGACCGTTACTCCCCAAGCCGCACCGGCAGCCATTGCTGACTTGGCTGGCACACAGGTTAAGGTTGGCAATGATTCCGACGGCACCACCCAAATCACTTTGACCTGGACCGGAGGCACCGCAGCCGTCTATCGCAAAGGATTCGGATTCTATCCTGAATACGACGACAACGGTGGCGCCGCGCCGCTGGCCCCCGTGAGCGCCGCCCAAGCCGTGATCCAAGGCTGGGTCTTGGTTCCTAGCGTTGTCGCTTCCGGCAGTACCGACGAGTCTGCCTTGCGAGACTTCTACTATTACGTGGCTTTTGCCGTGAGCAGCTGTGGCACCGAATCTGGTGTCTCTAACCTTTCTGGTGGCGTCTTGAATTACCATCTTGGCGATGTGACCGATGGCGTCACACCTGGGACTGGAGATAACCTGGTCGACTCTGCAGACGTCTCACTCCTAGGTTTCAGCTACAACGTCGATTCAGCTGATGCGCTGTACTTGAATTTCCTCGATGTGGGCCCGACAACTGATTTTAGCCCAGACGGCCGCCCGATCACGGATGACTGGATTGAGTTTGAAGATCTGATGATGTTCTCGCTTAATTACGGCGCGGTGAGCAA
>JBLIOK010000042.1:0-12189 GCA_047639735.1 Candidatus Krumholzibacteriia bacterium
CGAACGTCTCGACGGCTACACGATGACCGTTCGCCTGGACACCGCTTTGCGCGGCGTCGGGTTGCGGGCAGAGACCTGGGAAACGCCGCTGCCGAAACTGAGTGGGGGCGAGCGCAGGCGCGCTGCGTTGGCGCAAGTGTTGTTGAGCCGCGCTGACCTCTTGCTTCTGGACGAACCCACCAACCATCTGGATCTCGAGTCCTGCGAATGGCTGGAGGGATTTCTATTGAATTATCCGGGGGCAGCCATGGTGGTGTCGCATGACCGGCATTTCCTTGATCGCGTTGTGACCAAAACACTGCACCTTGATCGCGGCCGCATCGTCAGCTACTCGGGTAATTATAGTTTTTTTGATCAGCAAAGCGCTCTGCGCTACCAACAAGACTACTCGGCTTGGTCGCGCCAACGGGCGAAGATCAAAGAGACCGAAGACTACATCCAGCGCAACATTGAAGGCCAAAAAACAAAACAAGCCCAATCCCGGCGCAAGCTGTTGGCCAAAGAAGAGCGACTGGAAAAGCCGAGTACCGAACCCGGACTATTCCGTTTTCATCTGGACCCAGTGCGCCCCAGTGGGGGAACGGCATTAGAAATCGAGGGACTGGGCAAAGGCTTCGAAGACCGCACGCTCTTTAAAGACCTCGATCTGCACATTTCTCGTGGCGATAAGGTGGGGATCTTAGGTCCCAACGGCTGTGGCAAGTCGACGCTCCTCAAAATGATCGCCGGCCGCGTGGCCGCCGATACTGGCCGCTTGATCTTGGGGCACAACGTTGACCTTGGATTTTATGACCAAGAACTGTCGGGAGTATCCGATCACAACACCGTTTTGGCAGAAATGGCTTCCGTCGATCCGCGCGCAACCTTGGGTGAGCAGCGCAGCTTTTTGGGGGCGTTTGGATTTGGCGAAGACCTTTATGATCGGCAAGTGAGCGCATTGTCCGGCGGTGAGCGTGGCCGACTGTCGCTGTTGAGGCTGATCAAAGAAGGGCACAATACGCTGCTGCTTGATGAGCCCACTAATCACTTGGATATCCGCAGCCGCGAATCTTTGGAAGCCGCGCTGCAAGAATTCAGCGGCACGATGATCGTGGTCTCTCATGATCGCCGCTTCTTGTCCAAGCTGGTTGATCGGTTGGTGATCTTTCCGCCCGCTGGAGACACGTCTGGCGAGGTGAAAGTCTTCGATGGCCATTACGACGACTATTTGTGGAAGCGGAAGCAAGAAGCCTTGGCCGCCTCGGAAAAACGCCGCACTCAAGCTGTCGCGCCAGTTAAAGCGGCTACCGAGCAGAACGCTCGAATCACCAAGCTGAGCAAGAATGAACAGAAGCGCCGGCAAGAGTGGATAGAAACGGCGGAAGCGGCTATCGTGTCCTTGGAAACCGAACAAGAGGTCGCCGTCGTGGAAATGGGTTCGCCCAAACTGTCCACCAAGCGGCGTATCGAACTGGCCACCCGTTGCCAAAACATCGAGCTCGAACTAGCCAAACACATGGCGAATTGGGAACAATGGAGCTTAGAAATCGAAGCAGGACAGGACGCATCATAAATGGGTAACCACGAACACGGCTCTCTCCATAGCACCAAAAAACTGCGCGAACGCGCCGTGATTGCTGGCGTGCATTTGCCCGAAGCCTGGGCTGGTGGTATGGGTGGCGACGCCGACCTGCCCGAATTGAAACGACTCGTCGAAACGGCTGGCGCTGATCTCGTCGGTCAAGCCGAACAACGCCGACACCGACCAACGTCAGCGACTTATTTTGGCAAAGGGAAACTAGAAGAGCTGAAAGAAATGGTCGAAGAAACCGAGGCCACCTTGGTGGTCTTTGACAACGACCTTTCTCCGGCTCAAGGCCGAAACCTCGAACGCATTCTTGATGTGAACGTGATCGACCGCACCGAATTGATTCTCGATATTTTTGCCAAACACGCAACGACACGACAATCGCGGCTGCAGGTTGAATTGGCGCAATTGCAATATTTGCTCCCTCGTTTAACTCGCCTTTGGTCCCATTTGGAGCGACAGGCCGGCGGTATCGGTACTCGCGGACCTGGTGAGACCCAGCTTGAGACGGACCGCAGGCTTCTCAATCGCCGGGTCGCTGTCTTGCGCAAAGCGCTCAAAGAGATTGAAACGACACGGAAAACCCAAGTGCGTTCCCGAGATAGCGAGTATAAGGTCGCTTTGGTTGGCTACACCAACGCGGGCAAATCGACTTTGATGAACGGCATCACTTCAGCGGGCGTTTATGTGAAAGATCAATTGTTTGCGACTCTTGACGCGACCACGCGACGAGTAGAGGTGGACGAACGCCGGCGTTTTCTATTGACCGATACGGTTGGTTTTATTCGGCGCCTGCCTCATCACCTCGTTGAAAGCTTTAAGGCGACGCTGCAAGAAGTGCGCGATGCCGACTTGATGATTCACGTGGTCGACGCTGGGCACGAAGACCCTGAGCACCAAATCGCTTCGGTGAACACGGTTCTGCGCGACATTGTGCCGGAAGAAAAACCAACCTTGATGGTGTTCAACAAGATGGACTTGGTCGATCGGGAATTGTTCAGCAACAAATTTCGGCGCATGTACCCAGAGGCCATCTTTGTCTCGGCCAAAGAAACCATCGGCTCGGACGAATTGCGCGAGACGATACTATCGTTATTGGTGGGCCAAGAACGGATTTGCACCGTGCGGGTGCCCGTGACGAACCTGCATTGCTTGAGTCAATTTCACCGCACGGGTTCGGTGCTCGAACAAACCTTTGAAGACGACTTTTGCCTAGCAACCTTGCGGGTCAACGAAGAAGAACTGAGCCGTCTTTTGAATCGCGAAGGCGCCGTCTTGGTTGAGGAAAAGCCCTCATAATGGCCTAGCGATTGCTCAAACACCCTCGGCTGACCATATCCACTACATTCTATTGCATTGTGCCCGCCTCGTTCAGCCCTTTTGCCGCTGATTGCTCGATTGTGCCGCTTTCATTATCGCTTACCCCTCTTTAGAACCCATTAAGAGCCATTAATCTCCGGCATATTCTTTGCGAGAAAAGACTGAAGAAATGTGTCTTGTGGCCGATTAAAGGACCAAGAAACACGATTCTCAGGCACCAAAGAAGGGATCCGGGGGACCACAACCATGATTGCAAAGCTACCCAACATCCGGCAATTTTTGCCACTACTGCGCGTTAATCGTCGCGGCGTTTCGATGGTCGAGATCATTGTTGTGATTTCCGTGGTGGGCATTATTGCCTCCATTTCGGCCCCACCGATTTTCCAGTACGTGCAATCAAATCGCCTGCAGACGACATCCGATCGTATGGCAGCTGATCTGCAATACGCTCGTTCGCTCTCCATTGCCAGCAGCGAAATTTTACGGTTCACGTCAACGGCCGCCGGTTACGAGTTGTCGAATCCAATCTCAGGCAATGTGATTAGGGAAAAAGAGTTTACTCACGGCATGTCATTGCCGGTCAACCAAACCGCCGACTTTTTTCCTTGGGGCATGGCTGACGCAACAATTTTTAGCCTTTCCAACGGAAGCGACACACGGCAAGTCACCCTGTTGCCGACCGGCATTGTGGAGGTGTATTAAGCATGTTGAATGTTATTTACCAGAAGTGGCGCAAGGCGCTAGGTGCCAAAAAGAATTTGAATCGTGGTGGGTTTACGCTCATTGAAATTTTGATGGTGTTGATGATCCTTTCGATCGGTGTTTTGCCCGTCGCTGTGATCCAGCATCGCGGTCGCCAAGAGGTGACCGAGTCAGATCGTTATACCGAAGGCATCATGGTCGCTTCATCTCAACTTGAACGCACCAAGGGCATGGGCTTTGGCAATGCAGTGGCCGATAGCGGCTCGCTAGGCCAAGTCGAGTGGAGTGTTCAAGTGACCAATGTTTCATTCGGACTAGACCGCATTTCGGTGACCTCTTCTTGGCTAAACAGCGGCCAGGTCGAGTCTCTTACGGTCACTGATTTGGTGTCAATGCGATGAAAACCTTAAAAGGAAATACAATGAATCGCGCACTACGAAATTCCCGTGGCCCGAGTCGTCAAGGCTTTACCATGGTTGAGTTGATGGTATCGCTGGCAATTTTTGGAGTTGTGATGGGCGTTGTGTTCGGCTTCTTGGTCGGTGCGCGCAACAGCTATCAAGCCACTCGTGAACGCGTGCAATACCAACAGTCCATGCGAGCAGTGATGTCGCTGATTACTCGCGAAGTCCGGTCTTCGGGTTGCGACCCGTCGAGTGCTGGTTTTGAATCGTTTACCGTCGCGTCTCCCAATATTCTTCAATGCAGCATGGATCTCAACGGAGACGGTGACGTGACGGATTCTGGGCCAGATGAAACGGTCATGTACGCCTATAATGCTGGCGCCGAGGTGCTGTTGCGATTCGACGGAGTTGTGGCAATGACCGTGTTGAGGAATTTGAACAATATGACTTTCACCTACTTTGATGCGGCCGGCGCCGTGCTTGGCGGAACGCCTCTTAGCGCACTGGACCGAGCCTTGGTGAGATATGTCGAAGTGATGATGGACGGCGAAACTGACGAAGGCGAACCCGTGAGCTTCACTTCACGGATAGCCGTGAGAAATGGATAATTCGATGGAGAAAACGATGCAAAACGCAGACGTGAATCGCGAAGGATTCGCCATGGTGACCACTTTGTTGGTTGTCTTGATTTTGAGTGTCTTGGCAGTCGGCGTGGTTTGGATGGCGACGTCAGAAAAGAAAACATCTTTTGCTGAAGGCGTGCACGTGGCTTCGGTATTTGCTGCCGATGCCGGTGGCGAGGCTGCCATCAACTTTGTTCGAGTATCAGACTCTCCTCCATCTATCGTGGATTTTGGCAGCGGAAGCGTGCGTAACCAGGGGAAGACAGTTCTCGAGGGGACGTCATCGTACTCGTATAGCACATTCTATTTAGGAAAATCTCCTAAGCCCGGTTGGGGCATTGATTATCTCGACTTTGACTACCGGATCGGCTCCCGTGGCGCTGCTAGTCAAAAAGGCGATAGCGGGGTGGAGGTGGTTGTCAGCCGCCTCTTTAAACAGGGCTATTGACCACCTCCGCAGACTTCGTGAGCAAGTTTTTTATGTGAGAAGACAACACTCGGCCCGCAGTGGCAGGAGAAAAGAAGATGAAGAATCAGAATTACAAATGGCACGGAATCGGGATTCGCAGCTTGCTGTTGATCACGGTTCTTTTCACCGGCCTGATCCCTGCGACGGGATTCGCCCAGGATCCGTGTGAAGTTCCATTGTTCGTGAAGCAAAATTTGAACGGCGCCAATGTCATGATATTGGCTGACACTTCAAATTCCATGAATATAGCGACTTGGCACGCGGGCTACGACGAGGACATCGTCTATAGTGACAATCTTGTCAACTTTCCCGCTGGTAGCACTTATTTCACCAGCGATTCTACGTATTATGTTACGAAGGCCAGGCCTGGTGGTTTCACAGCTACCGACTTCAATGCCACATTTAAGCCAAGTCTATCGGCGATGTTGGTGGATTCGGATAATGGTGAAGACGGCTTATATAGCGGCAACTACTTGAACTGGATCTATTACGTGGCGACCGATGCTCAACGCAATAGCATCCCCCAAGTGACCCGTATTCAGGTTCTGAAGGCATCCTTGTCACAAGTGATTTTCCGCTCCGCTCGTCTTCGCTTTGGCCTTACGGTTTTCCAAAACGAAGACGGTGGCTCGATCATTGGTAAATGTGGCGTGAAACAGACTTCGCTGCAGGCTCAAATTGCCGGTATCACGGCAAACACCTGGACTCCTTTGGCCGAAGCTACCGAAGATATTTTGGACTACTTTTCCTACGATGGACCGAATGCAGCGATTGAGATTGAGTGCCAATACAACTTTCTCATCATTGTCACGGACGGTTTGCCTTCAAAAGATGTCGACGTGAGCGGTTACCTGCATGACGCCGATGGTGATGGCAACGATCCCGGATCGTGCACGAGCATCGGTTCTCATTATCCGGATTCTTACGATTGTTCCGAACATCTTGACGATGTGGCGTGGTGGATGGCCAACAAAGATTTGCGCCCCGACATGGAAGGTGACCAAAATGTCATCACCTATGTGGTGGGCTATCACGAGGACAACGACCTGTTGCGTGAAACGGCCGAAAACGGTAAAGGCTTGTTCTTCCGGGCTGAAAACGCACAACAACTTTCTGCGAGTATCGAGAATGCCGTTCAAGATATCTTGCGCCGCATTTCGGCTGGTTCGGCGGTGGCTGTGGTCTCGACCGAGCGCGGCACCGATGATCGTTTGTATCGCGGTAAATTTATGCCCGTTGATTGGGATGGCTTTTTGGAGAGCTACGAGTTGCCTTATACTGACGGCGATGCGGCCTTGTGGGAAGCGGGCTCATTTCTAGCCACACGCGGCTGGGCAGACCGTACTATTTATAGCGGGATTGATGGCAATATGCACCGGTTTAGCCGGGGAAACGCATCGATCTTCCGAGAAAAAATGGGAGCAATCGATGACGCTGAGGCGGCAAACCTCATTCAATGGGGCTTGGGTTCCGATGTCGCCGGCTATCGCGATCGTCATGGTTGGAAATTGGGCGATATTATTCACTCTACACCTGTCGTCGTCGGACCGCCGAGCGACTATGTGATTGAAGAAAGCTACCAGAACTTCCAGACAGGGGCGGCTGCAGGTCGACAAAAAATGGTTTATGTCGGCGCAAATGACGGCATGCTGCATGCTTTCAATGCCGACGACGGAACCGAAGAGTGGGCCTTCGTGCCGCAATTCGCTCTCCCAAATTTCTCAGTAATGGCCGACTCGTTCTACTGTCACAAGTATTCCGTTGATCAGACGGTTAGCGTGAAGGATGTGTTGATCAGCGGTGTTTGGAAAACAGTGTTGTTCAGTGGTGGCCGTGAAGGCAGCTCCGAGCTCTTCGCCATGGATATCACAGACCCGATGTCACCCGACCTGCTCTGGCAGGTGGCATTGCCGAATGACAAAAAGTATCACTCTGAAATCGAAATCGGGTCCGTTGGCGGAGTTCCGATTGCGATTGTCGGTAGCGGTCTTGATATCGATACAGGCGAGGCCTGGGTCTATGCCTACAAAGTCTCTGACGGTTCGCTCTTGGGTTCACGACAGCTGAGCGCGAGCAACAAGGTGCGCAACAAGGCTTCGCGCCCAGCTCTGGTTGATGTCAACCTCGATGGTCAAACTGATATTGTCTACATGTCCGACCTGCTTGGCAGCGTTTGGCGTATGGAGTTGAAGGGCAACTTGAACCCAAGTAATTGGACGACGTCCGAACTCTTTGCGGGTACTGAAGAACTGACCGCTGATCCGGTGGTTGCATTCGGACCCAACGGTGCAGTCTACGTATATTTTGGTACCGGTGCCTATTTGGAAGATCCAGACATGATCACGCTTGATCAAGAGTATTTCATCTGTGTGTTCGATAACCATAGCGGCACTACTGTTAGCATGGGTGATTTGACGAATCAAACTTCGTCGATCAATGACGTGTCAGGCAGTGAAGGATGGTACGTGTCCCTTTGGAATGAAGACGGCGAGCGCGTGACTGAACAGGCCGTGGTCGTCGCCGAGACCGTGATTTTCACGTCTTACGCGCCGACCCAAGACTCTTGTGTCGCCGGTGGATTTTCCTACCTGTACCAGATGAGTTACGACAACGGTGGTGTTCCAGACGTTGACGGCATGAGCGACCCCGATGACCGCTCGGTGGACCTGGGCGCTGGTGTGGCTTCGTACCCGGTGGTTGATTTGACCGAGGGCACAGTCGTGGTGCAGTCCAGTGATGCGAGCATTAATATTGAACCGATTGCTTCGATTTACCAACGTTTGGTCGTGCGCTCGTGGCAAGAAAGCTATGACCATGTGGCTCCGGTCACCGCACCAGCAGACCCCATAGTGCCATAATGAATGATTTCATCGGGGGCAAAAGAGGAGAACGTACAATGAAAAAGATCGCAATATTTGGCCTGGCTTTGGTTGTCTGCTGTGGGGTGCTCGCCACTCCGCAAGCAGAGGCCGGCTGGTTAAAAAAAGACAAGGCAAAACGGACAGAGATGCCTGAGTGGATGAAAAAAGCTCAGCGTTTCGACAATGTACCAGAAATGAGTTTTCTTTCTGGCGAGCTGCAACAAGACGGTTGGACCGGCTGGAAAGTCGGCGAGGTCAAAATTCAATTCGCCAAGGGCTGTGTAATCATGATGGATGGCGAAGAGGGCGCAAGCCTGGATTCAGGCCGCTCCGTAATGGTAATGGGTCCGCGAAATGGCGATACGATCACGGCTTGGAATATCAGCATAGAGCAGCCGAGTTTCAAGGTTGGCCGCACGTTCAACTCCGAAGTTGAGCTACGCGAAAGCAACGTCAACTCGGATTGTGGCGAGGTTATCAAGGCGCCGATGTAAAAAGATTACTGATGGATAAACGTTGATCCCTGCCGGGGGGCAGGGGGTCAGCAACAATGACTGGGGGCAGTCAGGTAGCAACAATGTTGCGCAACAAGAAAACGTGGAGGCCGGATGGCGGGGCTCCTGTCGTATCAAAAACAGCCTTTCTTTTTATCATTTGTTTGGCTAGCGCTTCGGCGACTTTCGCTCAAGAATGTGAAATCCCACTTTTCGTTAAACAGGGGCAAGCCGGCGCCAATGTTATGATATTGGCGGACAACTCTGGCTCCATGAACGAGGCGATGACCGACCAGGGTTATGACGCGAGCGTGGTTTATGCTGGCGATTTCCCCCTAGAATCAATGTACTATGTGCGTCGCGATGGATCGTACACACCGCGCAGCTTCAATCGCAACTGGCCATCTTCTCCGGCGGCGAATTTGGTCAACTCGGATAATGGCCAGTACGGCCGCTACCCCGGCAACTACCTCAACTACATTTATTTCACCCTGAGTGACGTTGGACGTGGGGCCATCCCCCAAGTCACACGCATTCAAGTGCTGAAATCAGTGCTGCTTGAGATTGTAGACAACTCTAAAATTTTGAATTTCGGTTTGACCAAATTTCGATTGGATCGCGGCGGGAACGTGGTGGCCAATTGCAGCAAAAACCGGACGGCGATCAAGGCTCAGATCAACGGGTTGACGGCGAATACTTGGACACCGTTGGGCGAAGCTATGGAAACCGTTCTGGACTATTTTAGCAGCGACAAACCCGATGCGCCGATTCAGGAGTCCTGCCAGTACAACTTCGTTTTGGTGGTGACAGATGGCCTGCCCACCAAAGACTTGGGCGTCAGTGGGTATCTGCATGACGCCGATGGTGACGGCAAGGAACCCGGTAATTGTACAAGTATCGGTGCACCTTATAACAACAGCTACGATTGCAGTGACTACTTCGATGACGTGGCCTACTACATGGCCCACGAAGATTTGCGCCCTGACCTCGAGGGCGACCAAAACGTGATCACCTATGTGGTCGGGTTCAATCAAGAGGCGCCCTTGTTGCAAGAAGCCGCCGATAACGGCGACGGCCTCTTCTTTCACGCCCAAAACGCGGGAGAGCTAACCCAAAGTATCGAGTGGGCTATCCAGGATGTCTTGCGCAGGATTTCTGCCGGTAGTGCCGTGGCTGTTGTTTCGACCGAACGTGGCGATGGCGACCACCTTTACCGCGGTAAATTCATGCCGCTTGATTGGGACGGATTTCTTGAGAGTTATGAGTTGCCCTACCAGGACGGCGATACGCCAGTTTGGGAAGCGGGCGAGTTGTTGTCGAACCGCGCGATGTCATCGCGGGAGATATTCACCGGCCTTGGCAGCAATCGACATTCTTTCACTGAAAACAATGCGAGCACGTTGCGGGACGCGTTGGGCGCTGCCGATGACATGGAAGCCGCCGAGCTGATTGCCTGGGGTCGTGGAGATGACGTGCCGGGCTATCGCCGCCACGCAAATTGGCCACTCGGTGACATTGTTCATTCGACGCCTGTTGTGGTTGGACCCCCGGCTGGATTCATCCCAACCGAACAGTTTCAGAATTTCCGCACCGCAAACGAGAACCGCCGCAAACTGGTTTACGTCGGGGCCAACGACGGCATGGTTCACGCCTTCGATGCGGACTCCGGTCAAGAACACTGGGCTTTTGTGCCAGAATTTGCATTGCCCTCTATTGCGGCCATGGCCGATTCGGGATATTGCCATGAATACTCGTGCGATCAAACCGTGAGTGTAAAAGACGTGAGAGTTGGTGGCGCTTGGAAGACGGTTTTAGTCTCAGGAGGTGGAGCAGGTAGCTCCGCGATATTCGCCTTGGATATTACAGACCCTGAGGACCCAGAACTGATGTGGCAAGCTGACCTCCCCAACGGAAAATCTTCGCACTCTGAAGTTGAGATGTTTTCCGTCGGTGGCACCGCCATGGCTTTGGTTGGTGGTGGGCTCGATGAAGACACCGGCGAAGCATGGGTTTACGCCTATCAGCTGGACGACGGGTCGGCTCTTGGTTGGGTGCGCTTGAGCGCCGACGACAGTGCGCGCAACATGTCAACCAAGCCGGCAATCGTAGACCTTGACCTCGATGGTGAAGTGGACTTGATCTACATCGGGGATATGCTCGGCAGTGTCTACCGCATTGACGTGAACGGCTCGCCATATCCTGGCAATTGGAGCAGTTCTAAACTTTATAGCGGGTCGCAAGAGATCACCGCTGATCCCGTCGCGGCGTTTGGCCCCAACGGTTCTGTCTATGTCTACTTCGGCACCGGCGTCTACTTGACCGACGATGACGTCTTGGCCACAAACCAAGAAAGCTTTGTTTGTGTTTTTGATGCGCACTCTGGCTTGACTCACAGCAAGAGTGATCTGGCCAACCAATCGTCGACCATTCAGGACGTCACCAACGAAGATGGTTGGTATGTGGACTTATGGAACAACGACGGCGAACGCGTGACGGAAATCGCTACCGTGGTGGCTGAAACGGTCATCTTCACCTCGTATTCACCAACCGGAGAAGCGTGCACAGCAGGCGGAACCTCGTGGCTCTATCAACTGCGCTATGACACAGGCGGCTTGTCGGACAACAATGAATCCGGTAATAACGACGACCGGTCAGTGCTTATTGGCGAGGGCGTGGCCTCTTACCCAGTGGTCGATTTGGCCGCGGGTGAAGTGGTCGTGCAGTTGAGCAATGCGGAGATCAATGTCTCGCCTATCGGCTCAGCCTTTGTGCGGATGAAGGTGAGGTCGTGGCAGGAAAACTTCGACCATATCGCTGCGCCGCCTGAAGTGCCGTAAATAAGAGAATTAACAACACGCGCCCGGCTTTGTCGTGATGACATTGCCGGGCGTTTTTATTGGACCAACTGATTCAGTTGCTCAATTTGTGAACGTTGTTCGGCCGAAACATTTGGTAAACTCTGGGCGATTTTCAATGAAGCCAAGGCTGCTTCGCGTTGGCCAAGCCGGTGCTCACTCAGCGCGCGATTATACCAGGCGTTCACATAGGAAGGATAATCTTGTGTCAATTCCAACAGCAGCTTCAACGACAAATCCAGTTCCCCCGATTCTGCATAAAGAGAGGCCAGGTTGGAGCGGATGCGCTGGCTACCAGGGTCTCTTTTGAGCGCCTCTTTCATGGCACGCAAAGCTTCGGCTTGACGCCCCTCTTTTTGTAATACCAAACCACTCCGGTACCAGGGGTAGCTCCAAGCGGTATCCAACGCCGCCGCGTGTTCATAAGCGGCCACCGCCCGTCGAGCGAGCCCCAAGTCTTCAAAATTGCGGCCGATGCGATAAGGAACGAGTCGATTGCGAGGCGCACGTTCTGAGGCAACCTTCAAAAATTCGAGGGCTCTGTTGCGATCATCAAGATCCTCCCAAAACAAAGACAAATGATAGGGCGTGTCGGCCAAGCCCGGACGCGCCGCCTCGGTTAGTCGGCCTTCTGTCTCAGTTCTTTCGGTGTTGCCCAGTTTGCTGGCGCGCGAGGCCTTGTGCAGGTGAACCTGCCACAGAACCTTGTCCTCACTCATGGCGGCCCATTGCGGCCAAAGAGCGATCACTAGCGAAGCCGCAATGGAAATGCGCACGAGTCTTTTGTGGCGCGTCCGCCAGACGGCGATCAACCAAAACGCCATGCTGACGGCCAACAAGGGCACGATGGGTTGGCGGTAACGCGAGGTCGGGAAAAACGGAAGCAGACTCAAA